>CAYRCP010000004.1:0-42141 GCA_964422755.1 uncultured Bacteriovoracaceae bacterium
GTCCTTCTGAAGGAACTTGCCGATGGCAGAAATCTCAGATGGGGGCTGCGCAGTGTAATGCCCCCTGATAAAGATATAGATCTGCTCTTTGTGGATACCTTTGGCGAGCTCTTTGATCTCTATGGCGCGGCAGACGCGGCATTTGTCGGAGGGTCGCTGAAAAATCTCGGGGGGCAGAACATCTTGGAGCCCATCGCGTGGGGCGTTCCCGCCATTCATGGGCCGCACATGGATAATTTCCTCTGGGCCATGGAGGTGGTCAAGGGTTTTACCATCGAGGTTGCCGATTGTGATGAACTCGGTGCTGCAGTAGTGAAGATCATCACGGGTGATGAGATCTGTCGCGACATGGCAGCGCGTGCGCGAAAAGCCCTGAATGCCAGGCAGGGTGTGGTTAAACGCTATGTACAGGCGCTGAGCCGGTTCATCGGGTAGAAATCACTCGCTCGTTTCAAAGGGGATCTCGACTTCATACGCCCCGGAAAAATCAAACGAGGCATTGACCGGAAATCCGCACCTTTTAAAGAGCTTCATCATGGAATCGTTTTCCTTGAGTACCTCTGCAGTGAACCCGGCTATCCCCTGTTCCCGGGCATAGCGGATCATGTACCAGAGCAGGAAGCTGCCGATGCCCAGGCGCTGGAGATCGGATCGTACGGTGAATCCCACCTCTGAGAAATTCGTGGAGGTATCGCGGTAGAGTTCGCCCAGGGCAATGATCTCTTCATTGTCTCCCTGCTTTTTTCTGCCGAGGATGCCCACAAAGGCCATGGAGTTTCTGTAGTCGACATTCACGAACTTTTGCGCTGCTTCATGCGGGAAGATCTTGATCTTCTGAAGGTAGCGCTTGTAGAAATCCGGTTCCGTGAGGGAATAGATGAGATCCTGGACCTTTTTCTCGTCAGTGGGTTTAACCGGTCTGAAAAAGATCTCGCGGCCGGCCTTGTCCATCCAGTAGGTTTCGTACTGCTCCGGATAAAAGGTGGCTTTCGGGAGAAGTTGATCCTGGTAGATATAAAACTTCTGTTTTGCCTGTCGCAGCAGGTCTTCCCTGAATTGGGGATGTGCTACATTGATAAGCTCCATTGCCCTCTCTCTGATGGATTTGCCGTGGAGACGGGCTATCCCGTATTCGGTAACGACATAATGGACATCACCCCGGGTGAGGACGACCCCGCTGCCCTCATCCAGGAAAGGCGCAATCCTTGATTTTGTTCCGCCATCGGCGGTAGAAGGCATAGCGATAATGGATTTCCCTCCCCTGGATCGTGCTGCTCCCCGGACAAAGTCGAGCTGTCCGCCAATGCCGCTGTAGATGAGGGATCCAAGTGAATCAGAGCAGACCTGACCGGTAAGGTCTACGCTCAAAGCAGTGTTGATGGAAATCATGTTGTTATTTTGTGCAATCGTAAAAGGATCGTTTACATGTTCTACCGGATGAAATTCAAACATGGGGTTTTTGTCGATGAACCGGTAGAGTCTCTTCGTCCCCATGCAGAAACTTGCTATGATTTTACCTGGATGAAGATTCTTCTTTCTGCAAGTGATTACGCCTTCCTTGATGAGATCAATGAGTGAATCCATGAAGACCTCGGTATGGATTCCCAGGTCTTTTTTGTCTTTGAGGTATTTCATGACTGCGCTGGGGATTGTTCCGTACCCCAGCTGGAGGGTGGAGCCGTCTTCGATAAGCTCTGCAACGTATTTCCCGATTTTTTTAGCAACCGGACCGGGGTTTTTCATGGGGAATTCCGGGATGGGGTCGTTGCCCGAAACAAACGCGTCAATCTGTGATACGTGCAGAAAACTGTCTCCAAGGGTGCGGGGCATATTCGGGTTCACCTCTGCCACCACATAATCCGCACACTCTGCGGCAGACTTGGTAACATCTACCGAGACCCCGAGGCTGACATAACCGTATTTGTCAGGAGGAGATACGGTTATTAATGCCGTATCTACGTGGATTCTGCCGGTCTTGAACATCATGGGTATTTCCGAGAGAAATATCGGGGTGTAGTCCGCCCGGCCTTCCCATATGGCCTGTCTCGTGTTTGCCCCGATGAAGAATGCATTGTGCCGGAAAGAATGGGCAAAGTTCTGCTCGGTATACGGTGCATTCCCTGCGGTGATGATGTGCATGATTTCAGTGTCGGCAAGCATTGGGGCCATGTTCATGAGGGTGTCCACGAGCAGTTGCGGTTTGCCGCAGCCCGACCCGATAAATATCCGGGACCCTCTTCGAATCGGCCTCAATGCCTCCTGTGCTTCGCTCTGATCATAGGATAGATCTTTTCGCAGGGCGTTTTTCATGCATTGCCTTTGGCTAACTTGCCAGTTTGTGTTCTACTCTCGCCGAGAGGGTGTCCTTCCTGCAGCCATACCGATGCATCACGCTGAGCGCCTCAGCCGCCATTTCAGGAGTGGAATATACCGGGAAACCGAGCTTCTCGAAACGTATGACATCATCCATTGCAAACTCTTTGCACGGCACACAGGTCATGATGGGTTTGCCTTTATAGTCGATCTGCTGCATCTCCTGAATAAAGGAGTCTAAGATCTCGGTCTGCAGGACGACGATGAAACTTCCGATATCCTTGCTGTCGACACCGATCTCGATGGTCTTTCTGAGTTCCTGGGCATTCATGGTGAATGAATAGTCAACCGGGTTGAGGCTCTGCACATAGCCGGGCAGGATCTCCTTGAGTCGTTCCTTAAGCTCGGGTTCCAGTACGCCGAGCCTCATTCCGCCCAGGTACAGGGTGTCTGTTGCCGCAACCCCTAAAGAGCCGGTATAGGTAATCACCAGTACGCCGTCACCCTGGGGGATCGGCTGCTTGTCAAATGCACGTGCAAGGTCGAACATGTGATCATTGTCCCGAGCCCTGATGACACCGGACTGCATAAAGGCGATATCGTTTATCGTATCATCTCCTGCCAGAGATGCCGTGTGGGACATAACCGCCTTTTTGCCTGCCTCGGTTCGCCCCGACTTGAGAATGATGGTGGGCTTTTTCCGGGTCACCTCTTTGGCCACTTCGACGAATTTTCTTCCGCTCGTGATATCTTCCAGGTACATGCAGATGACATCGATGTTGTCGTCATTGCCGAGATGGTTCAGGATATCGGTCTCGTTGATGTCCAGCTTGTTGCCGATGGTGGCGACTATGCCGAAATCCATGACGTGGCGAAGGCCCCAGAGAATCCCGGAAGCATATACGCCGGCCTGGGCAACGAGTCCCACGCTTCCTTTTCCCAGGTCCGTAACAATGCCCAGCGCCTGATTCATATTATGGTGCGTGTTGATGACCCCGGAGCAGTTGGGGCCCAGTGCCCGGGCACCGTACTTTTTCAGCACGCTCTTGATCTGTTCCTGTGCCTGTTTGCCTTCTTCTCCCAGTTCGGCAAATCCCGCACTCTCGATGACGATATACTTGACGCCGTGTTTGCAGCATTCTTCAACAGCCGAAGGCGTTGCCGATGCGGGTACCAGGACAATTGCGACATCGATGTCATCGTCGATCTCGGAAAGACTCGTATATGCCTTTACCCCCTGAACCACGTCGCATTTTGGATTGATGGGGTAGATCCTTGCGCTGCAGTCATGGCTGATGATGTTGTGAAAGACATTCCAGCCGAGTTTTCCTTTTGTATCGGATGCGCCGATCATGGCAATGCTTTTGGGATAGAAGAAATCGTGCAGGTCCGCCATTTTGGCCGGGGTGATCATTGAGGTGACCTTGTTGTCCACAAAGATCCGTGCGTCAACCACTGTGTAGCCGTCAGGGTAGCAGATCACGGGATTGAGATCGAGTTCCTTGATCTGAGGATGGTCCATCACCATTTTCGAGACGTTCAGCAGGAGTGTCTTGAGCGCGCGTAAGTCAATGCTGCTGCCGCGGTAGCCTTTCAGGAGAGGGTATCCTTTGATCTCACGAATCATGGTGTCGATCTCTTTTTCGTCCACAGGCAGGATTCTGAAGGTAACGTCTTTCATTACTTCAACGAAAATACCTCCCAGGCCGAACATGAGGACAGGGCCGAAGATGGGATCCCTGGTCACGCCAATAATAACTTCTGTTCCGGGCTTGGCCATTTGCTGCACAGAGATACCCCTGATGGTTACATCACTGAAGGTTACCAGCATATCCGCACAGGCAGACCTTACTTCATCTGCAGTGCCCAGGTTCAGCTTTACCCCGCCGGAATCTGATTTATGCACCACATCTTCGGAGACGATCTTCAAAACAACGGGATAGCCTATCCGGTCACTGATCCGTACTGCATCTTCGGGTGAATGTGCTACTGCAAACCCGGAGGTTGCTACCCCGATGTCTTCAAGCAGTTTCTTGCATTCCGGCTCAAACAAATAGGTCCGGCCTTGTGCGCGAGCCTCTGCGATAATCTCTTCGAAAAGATTGAATGATGAATCCGATGGCGTATGAATTGTAGTTGTTGCCACTTCCATAGTAAGTTTACCCCCCTTTAGCGATCAGCTTGTGTTCAATAAGACGTTGATGGCGGTTTATCTCTCGGGATGATCTCGCATGCGGATGCACCCGTTAGTTTTTGCAATGATGGGCCTTATTTCAGAACCCTCTCTAAAAAAATCCTATCCATCTTATTGTAATACTATCTTACTAAATAATGGTTTGCTAAAATTGTGCCATGGATTTGAAAATGAGATATAGTTGATAACTATCTGATAAAATGGATTAAACCAGATAAAACAGGGCAATGTTGCATCGGGTGAATATGGCATCGAAACCATAATGGGGTATATGGTTATGGTGGTGAAACCATAAGACCTGTTGGGGGAAAAGTACCGATATTGGAGGCGGCCTGGGGGTGGCGATTAAGAGCGTGCATATATTCCCCTGGTTGAACAGGGGCGCGCATGTTTTTTTTGCCCATGCTCGAAATTTCCGCTGGAAGGAATTATGCGGGCTGCGGTACGAATCCAGGCCTTGTCCCGGAGACGGGTTGTTATAACTGCCTGTATATGTAGGTGCCATTTATCATTGACATTTTCCGGAATGCGCT
This sequence comes from uncultured Bacteriovoracaceae bacterium, assembly GCA_964422755.1. Lineage (GTDB taxonomy): Bacteria > Desulfobacterota > Desulfomonilia > UBA1062 > UBA1062 > DSAD01. The sequence continues at coordinate 5,041 of CAYRCP010000004.1, forward strand.
CTATTGATAGTGTATTATGACAACAGATAGATCATTATGCCCACTATGTGCCTGGAGAGGCGATTGTAAGAAGAAGTTCAACAAAGGTGCCGGTTTGCACTGCCCGGATTTCAGCAGAGATCTGACCGTGAAAGACAAGGACCTGGAAGAAGAGCTCAAGAGACAATCCGCGTCTAAAGACGCGGGGAAAAAGTCTAAAAAAGGTCTCTGGCCCATATAGGTCTTTTTTACAGATCGATAAACCGCACGGAACTTTGTTTTTTCTTTATGATAAGGGCGATGAGTGTCGTGTCGCGCAGTGCAATATCTGCGCAGTAGTATTTTTGTATATGAGTCAGGGTCCTTTCCTGGGAACCCGATTTTTCCGGTGAAAAGGCGAGGATGTCGGAGCCGGTATAGTTGATAATATTCATGAAGATCTTTGACATGCCCCGATCATTCTGAATGGTAATGATCTCACCGTCCCTAACAATGATTCTCGGCCTCATGTAGTATCTCGCCGGAGGGTCTTCAGTAGAGACATCCTGTTCGACGAACAGGGGAAGGGTGTTCATGCTTGTTTCACAAGACCACATGGTTTTATCGCCGGTTTTTATCGTAAGCAGATTGGATCGATCGAATGAGATAATCTCAGGGCCTTGCCTGGAAGGCATAATGTCCCCGAAAGTGACCGTCGGGATGTCCAGATCCTCAGGGAGCCGGAGCAGATCCCCATCAACTATGGAGGGGTGTTTCCACGTGTTCATGCCGCCTGGCATATCGATATCCGAGGTGATCTGTGAGGAGACCAGGGAATTGCCGATGGGGATGACGGCATTGTTCCAATGCTGAAGGGCCGTTCCCCCTTGTATCTCATACGTGTTGAACACATCGCCCCGTCTGACAAGGGCTATTATTGAATCCTTGTGGCTGTAGATACGGAAGATAGCGTCATTGCCCGGAGAGTTCCACCAGGGTTCTGCTTTGGCTTCCTTTAATATATATATGGTTTTTTTATCACTGACATACACTGATCCGTCCTGAACAATAAGTGATGTTGCAATAAAGGGCAGGCGTATATCTTCGTGCGTCTGCTTTGGTTGCCGTGATGCGGCCGGTTCTGTCTGCTCTTGCTGCCGGATGACAGGCGTTTCTGAAAACAGTGTGGCGATCATTGTATCGATAGTTGCGGTGATGCCGGATATGTCTTTAAGATCAGCGTGGAATGCCCTGGGAGGGGCGGTCTGGAGGATGGCGTCAAATGAGAGAGCCTCACCCATCTGCAAGATACTGATGCTCAGCTTTGAGTAGTCCTGATCATCGAGGCCTTTGGCGATACACCGGGCGGTAATGGTCTGTTTGATGCCGGGTGCAAGCGAGGTCAGGTTTTCCCCGCCAATGATGCTGACCTGAACTTCGGCAGCAGAGGCAAGAGATGTGAAAAAAGTACATAATATGAAAGCTAAAGACAAACAAAGAGCTGCTCTCCTCATAAGGACTCCTTTACGGACATTTTATATGGTTAATAATTATACCATTTAATACCTGATAACAAGGTGAAGAAAAGAAATGGAAGATTTGCTTATGAATGATCATTCATTTTTCCTTGACCATTTATCTTTATTTGTCTATAAAGTGTGAGTTAATTGTGTCAATCAAACGTTAAAGGAGGAAACGTTACATGGCAGATGCTGTAGATTTTTATGACAAGGTTTTTCCTGTGCCTGACCGGGTAAGAGAGAAATCGTACATCCCGAGCAGAGAGGCATACGAAAAAATGTACAAGGAATCCATTGAGGATCCCAAGGGCTTCTGGGCAAAAGAGGCGAGGAAAAGACTTTCCTGGTTCAAAGACTTTGATGATGACAAGGTTATGGACTATTCGTTCGATGGCGAAATATATGCTAAATTTTTTGAGGGTGGAAAACTCAATGTAAGCTACAATTGCCTTGACCGTCATCTCGAGACCAAGAAAAACAAGGCAGCTATTATCTTCGAGGGCAATGATCCTAATGACTGGAAAGTGTACACCTACTATGACATGTACCGCGAAGTCAACAAGTTCGCCAATGTCCTCAAGAAGCTCGGGATCAAGAAGGGTGACCGGGTATCCATCTACCTGCCTATGATTGCAGAGCTTGCCATTACCATGCTGGCGTGCACCAGGATCGGCGCGATTCACTCAATCGTATTCGGAGGCTTCTCTTCCGATGCTCTCAGGGACCGTATCCAGGACTGTGAGGCAAAGCTGATCATCACCTGTGATGGCACCTATCGTGGCGCAAAGGCAGTTCCTCAGAAGGCCAATGCCGACAAGGCCATAGCTGACTGCCCCACCATTCAAAAACAGATCGTGGTCAAGAGGACCGGTCTTGAAGTTCCCATGAAAGAGGGCAGGGACCTCTGGTATGAAGAGCTGATGGATGAGGCCCCCATGTATTGCGAACCCGAGCCAATGGATGCAGAAGATGTGCTGTTCATTCTCTACACCTCGGGTTCAACCGGAAAACCAAAGGGCGTGTATCACACCACAGGCGGGTATCTGCTCTTTGCTTCCATGACCCAGCAGCTTGCTTTTGACGTGAGAGAAGAGGATACTTACTGGTGCACCGCAGACATCGGATGGGTTACGGGACACAGCTACGTTGTGTACGGCCCCCTGACAAATGGTCATTCCAGCATACTCTTCGAAGGCGTTCCCAGCTATCCCGGCTATGACCGATTCTGGGCAGTCGTCGAAAAGTACAGTGTCAACAACTTCTACACCGCACCGACAGCGATCCGCGCCATTGCAAAAGAAGGCGATTCGTGGGTCGACAAGCATGATCTGTCATCCCTGAGAGTTCTGGGTTCCGTGGGTGAGCCGCTGAATCCTGAGGCCTGGTGGTGGTATTACAATAAGATCGGTGGCAGCCAGTGTACAATTTCAGATACCTGGTGGCAGACCGAGACCGGCGGGCACATGATTCTGCCATTGCCCGGGGCAATTGACATCAAACCTGCAAAGGCCATGGTGCCGTTCTTTGGCGTGATCCCGGCATTGCTTGATGAAGAGCAGAACGTGGTTGAGGGCCCCGGTAGAGGCGCTCTGTGTATCAAGATGGCATGGCCCGGCATGCTCAGAGGCCTTTGGGGAGCTAAGGATCTCTTAAAGGCAAACTACTTCTCCCAGTTCCCCGGATACTATTTCTCCGGCGACGGTGCTGAGAGAGATGCAGACGGCGATTACCGGATCACCGGTCGTGTTGACGATGTTATCAACGTAAGTGGCCACAGGATGAGTACTGCCGAGGTTGAGGCTGCGCTGACAGCTCATCCGGATGTTGCCGAAGCAGCTGTTGTCGGTTTCCCGCATAAAATCAAGGGCCAGGGCATATTTGCCTATGTTACCTTAAATACCGGTGTGGATCCATCCGACGACATCCGCAAGGCCCTGGTAGCGCACGTACGTAAGGAGATCGGCCCGATCGCATCACCTGATGTTATCCAGTGGGCAGATGGACTTCCAAAGACCAGATCCGGAAAAATCATGCGCCGCGTACTGAGGAAAGTCGCTGCGAGCGATTTCTCTGACTTTGGTGACACCTCTACACTGGCAGATCCGTCAGTTGTGGATGAACTCGTAGAAAACAGAAAGAAGCTCGGCTAGACTGAGTAACAGGGGTTTCAGGGTGTTCCCTGAAACCCCTGCATTTATCATATTCAGGTTTTATAAATACATTATTAAAGAAGTAGAAAACACTAAGGAAGGGTCCGTATGAGGGGCGAGGAAAAATACAGGATGATCTTAAATGCCGCCAAGCTGGTATTTGCTCAGGAAGGCTTCTACAATTCCAAGGTTTCTGAGATTGCACGCGAGGCTCATGTGGCTGACGGCACAATTTATCTCTATTTTAAAAATAAAGACGATATCTTAATCTCTCTCTTTGAAGAGGAACTCAACGCAATCATAACTACCGTAAAGGAGAAGCTCAAGGACATCGATGATCCTCGTGAGCAACTTATTAAATTTTGTGACAATCATCTCAGCATGGTTGAATCTGACAGAGCTCTGGCAGAGGTTATTCAGGTGGAACTCAGACAGTCTAATAAATTCATGCGGGAGTATAAGAATAAGCATTTTCTGGCCTATCTCAACATTATCGCAGATATCATTACCCTCGGGAAAGAACAGGGCATTTTCAGGGATCATCTCAAACCCGACATCTGCTCACGCGTAATCTTCGGTTCTCTGGATGAACTTTCCACGTACCTCATTACCGCCCGAAGGAAGCGATTCGATGTTCACGAAGTGGCCACTATGGTTGGGAACTCCTTTCTTAATGGGTTTTGTGCGTAACAGATAAAGAGCGGGAGGACGTTATCATGAAGATTAAAAGGGCTGCTGTCATTGGTGGTGGCGCTATGGGAGGGTCTATCGCGCACCTCCTTACGTCTGTCGGTATCGAATGTTTTGTCAAGGATATAGAAAAAAAGTTCATCGACAAGGCGATCGAGCTTTCCGGGGGCATTTATGACAAGCTCGTAAAGAAAGGAAAGATCGACCGGAAAAAGGCGGATGATCTGCAGGGACTCCTTCGCGGCAGTGTTGACTATGACAAGGAATTCTTCTCCGAAGTGGATCTCATTATAGAGGCGGTCCCGGAAATCATAAAGATCAAACAGGCCATCTTCGGCGAACTCGAGAAGATCTGCCCGGAAAAGACCATCTTTGCGTCGAATACCTCGACATTATCCCTGAGCGAGATTGCAGACAAGGTGGAGAAAAAAGATCGTTTTGTCGGGCTGCACTTCTTTAATCCCGCGCATGTGATGAAGCTCGTCGAGGTAATCTATGATGAGAACACGTCAGGTGAAACCATAGAAGCGATGATGGAGTTTTCCCTGCTCATCGGCAAGGTGCCTATCAAAGTCAAGAACGGTCCCGGATTTGTCGTGAACAGGGTGCTGATTCCTTATATGAACGAGGCCATACTTGCGCTGATGGATGGCGAGGCGTCCATGGAGGAGATCGATGAGACCATGGTGGAATTCGGCATGCCCATGGGACCGTTTTCCCTGTGGGATCTTGTGGGACTTGATGTGGGATCGCATGCATCAAAGACACTGGAAGATGCCTATGGCGAACGTACCCCTGTGCCTGAGCTGTTAAAGACGCTGGTGAAAAAAGGTTGCCTCGGTCAGAAAACCGGCAAGGGCTTCTATGACTACTCATCGGGCAAAAAGCCGTCAAAAGAGGTAGCAGCGTTCCTGAAGAGCTGGTGGAAGAAAAATCCCATAAGCGAGGAGATCTTTTCACCTGAAAGGCTTATTGCCGTTCAGATCAGGGAATCGTTGTGCATACTGGCCGATGGTATCGCATCTGCGCACGATATAGACACCGGCATGGTGTACGGGACAAATTTCCCCACAAAGGTTTCCTGGGGACCGCTGCACTATGCTGAGGAAATCATGGGCTGGGAGGATGTCAACGATCTGATGTGCTCGTTGGCGTACGATTACGGGGCAGAGCGTTTCGGTATGCCCGGGGCCATGAAACCTCTCATGGAAGGAGGCAGTGCCTTTACCAACTGCAGCTACGAGGTGGATAAAGACGGGATCGCAATAATGACCATTGAAAATCCCCCCATGAATACCCTTGGGTATAAGACCCGTTCCGACATTGCGGCAAGCATGCTCCAGGCCGAGGCAGACCCCAGGGTGCGCGTTATTCTTCTCACGGGAAAAGGCAGGGCCTTTGTTGCAGGAGCGGATATTGAAGAGATAAAGCAGCTGGGGACGATTGATGATAATGTCGATTTCGCTCACCGGGGATATCGGCTGATGAATATCATAGAGGATGCAGGCAAACCCGTTATCTGCGTTATCAATGGATTCTGCCTTGGGGGCGGGCTGGAACTGGCCATGTCATGCCACATGCGGATCGCATCGGACAAGGCGCTGCTTGGCCTTCCCGAGATCAATCTCGGCATTATGCCAGGTTTTGCGGGTTCGCAGCGGCTTCCCAGGATCGTTGGCAAGGCCAAGGCCCTGGAGATGATCCTTTCCGGTGCACACTATAAAGCCGTTGATGCCTGTGAGATGGGCCTGGTCAACAAGGTCGTTGAGCATGATGCCCTCATGGGCGAGGCAAAGAATCTTGCGCGGAGTATTGCATCCAAGAGCCGGATCTCGGTTGGTGCAATAATCGATTCTGTCTCTCGCGGGCTCGAGGTGGAGTTTGAGGAAGGTCTCATGATCGAGGCAGAGAATTTTGCCCGGGTTGCCGTCTCGCATGATGCCGCAGAAGGTCTCGATGCCTTTTTGAGTAAACGCAAACCGGCATTTAAGGATATGTAGTTTTTTTCAATGAGTGGGGCGTATTTCAACTTTTTGTAAGATGAAATACAGAGTTAATAAGGAGCCAGAGGGCTAAAAAATAAGTAGGAAGGAGGAAAATGTGAATACAGTAGTGTGCATGAAACAGGTGCCTGATACAGAGACACTCATTAAAGTTGATGGTGCAGGTATTGTTACTGACGGTATTAAGTGGGTAATGTCTTCTTTCGATGAATTTGCCGTTGAAGAGGCATTGCAGCAGAAGGAAAAGATGAAAGCAGGGACGGTCACGATCGTTTCTCTCGGGCCTGACAGGGCTATTGAGGCTATCCGTACCGGTTTGGCAATGGGTGCTGACAAGGCAGTCCATATCAATGATGGTGCCTACTATGATGCAGCTGATCCCTTTGCAACCGCAGCAGTTATCGCAGCTGCTGTCAAAGATCTTGAATATGATTGTGTTTTCCTGGGCAAACAGGCTATTGACGATGATTCGGGACAGGTTCCTGCCATGGTGGGTGATCTGCTTGGAATTCCTGTTGTCACTCAGGTGCTCAAGCTTGAAGTTGCTGGTGACAAGAGCACGGCAACAGTGACCAGAGAAGTTGAAGGTGGTAACGCAATACTCGAAGTGGTTCTGCCGGCTGTTTTCTCAGCCCAGAAGGGACTCAATGAGCCACGGTATGCATCTCTTCCCGGCATTATGAAGGCAAAGAAGAAACCGGTTGATGTGAAGACTGCAGCGGATCTCGGTATTGATGCAGGACCTGCGACCGTGATCAAGGAAATGTCATTGCCGCCGGCACGTCAGGCAGGGCAGATCATTGCAGGCGATGATGCCGCAGCTAAGGCAGCAGCTCTTGCTAAGGCGTTGCACGAAGAAGTCAAGATCATCTAACCAAAGGAGGGGATTAAGATGCCAGGAACTCTTATTTACGCTGAAGTTCAGAAGGGTGAGATAAAGAAAGGATCGTTTGAGGTAACAAGTAAGGCCAAGGAGCTCGGTGGCGAAGTTGCTGTATGTATAATCGGCAACGGCGCGGAAGCCCTTGCTCCCGAGCTTGCAAAATATGGCGCGGACAAAATATATGTTGTCGATGGTCCTGAGTTTGAAAATTATATACCGGAGGCATTTGTGCAGGCTTTTGTTCAGGTTGCCTCTCAGGTGAATCCATCACTGATCCTTGCAAGCGCAACAGCTCAGGGCAAGGATTTAACCCCTGCTATCGCGGCACGGCTGAAAGCCGGCGCAATCTCTGACTGTGTCGATCTTACAAAAGATGGCGACAAGGTGGTTGCAAAGAGACCCATGTATGCAGGTAAGGCATATGCATTGGTGGTTGCCAACGCAGATCCTCAGATTATTTCCGTGAGGCCGAATTCCTTCGCAGTAAACGAGAATGCAGGTGCCGGTGCGGTGGAAAAGGTTGCTGTCAGCCTGGACGCTTCAAAAATCAAGACCACTGTCAAATCGCTTGAGCTTGCAGAGTCGGATGAACCGGATCAGACCGAGGCCGAGATCATCGTATCCGGTGGCCGCGGCATGAAAGGCCCTGAGAATTTTGCAATGCTCGAAGAGCTGGCAAAACTCTTTGGGCCGACGGCAACAACAGGTGCATCCAGGGCTGCTGTAGACGCAGGCTGGAGAGATCACGCATACCAGGTTGGTCAGACAGGTAAGACTGTCAGCCCGAATCTCTATATTGCATGCGGCATTTCAGGTGCGATCCAGCACATGGCCGGTATGGGGACATCCAAGGTTATCGTTGCCATCAACAAGGATGCCGAGGCACCGATATTTACCAAGGCGGATTACGGTATAGTGGACGACCTGTTCAACGTTGTTCCTGCACTGGTTAATGAGATCAAGAAACTGCAAGGTTAATAAGTACTTATGTGGGGTGGGAGTTTCTTCCACCCCACGAAAATATAGATTCAGGGGGGGGCTATGCACGGATCTGGAGCAGAGATTTCAAGAGAAGTTTTTTGGAACATACTGGGACCGGGGTTCCCAACGGGACAGGTTCTGCTATATGTGCTCGTTGTGGCTACAGTTTTGCTGTTTCTCCGGGGGCTCGCTAAGAGTGGTTTCTTCACCCGCCTAAAGGCTGCAGCAAATGCAACGGGACCTGATGTGGACAGACTCGATAACGCATGGGATCGGTTCTGGTATATGGTTATCGATGTCTTCGGACATAAAAAAATTCTAAGAGAACCCTATCAGGGAGTATTCCATTTTTTCATTTTCTGGGGATTTATTGCCCTGTTGATTACCACCGCTATCGTCTTTTTACAGGCTGATGTCATCTGGCCCATCTGGCACGTATGGTTTATGCAGGGTAATTTCTATCTTGCGCTTTCCCTGTTTGCCGACGTATTCGGCGGACTGGCCGTCATCGGTATCTTAATGGCCCTGTTCAGGAGATATGTCCTGAAACCGAACTGGCTGGATGAAAAGGGTGAAGATACCGTTATCTTGTGGTTTATCCTGGCTATCCTGGTAACGGGCTTTACCGTTGAAGCCCTGCGTATTCAGGCAACAGAGGTTGATCCCTCAAGCCCGATGTTCAACTTTGTGTGGTTCTCTCCTGTGGGACGAACCCTTGCATTTCTCTTCTCCGGGATGAGCGAGGTGGCAATCAGAGACACGCACTTCGTTCTCTGGTGGACCCATGTTCTCGGGGCACTGGGATTCATTGTTTTCGTTTCATATTCCAAACTGATCCATATATTTATGACTCCGGTAAACATCTTCCTGCGGCCCGATGTAGTGCAGCCGCCGCTTAAGGCCATGCCTCCCGAGATGTTTGAGACTGCAGAGACCTTCGGAATTCATAATATCGAGGAATTTTCCTGGAAGGATATCGTGGACGGCGAAGCGTGTATGCGCTGCGGCCGCTGCGTGGAGGTTTGTCCGGCATTCAATACCGATAAGCCCCTGAAACCGAGAGATGTTATCCAGGATATGCGTACCTATGTTGCGAACAAGGCAGAACTGTCCATCGATGCGGACGGCAACTATAACCTCATCCCTGATGAAGAGTATACCGGCCCTGCACTCATCGGTGACGGGATCTCAAAAGATACGATCTGGGCATGTACCACCTGTATGGCATGCGTAGAGGCCTGTCCTGCATACATCCTGCAGTTCCCGAAGCTCATCGAGCTCAGGCGCTATATGGTGATGATGGAATCAGACTTCCCTGCTGAGATTCTGGATGTATTCAAGGGGATGGAAAATAATTCAAACCCGTGGAGCATCGGTGCTCATATGAGAGCAGACTGGGCGAAGGAGTATGATGTTCCTCTCCTCTCGGAAAAAGGCGAGGCAGAGTATCTCTTCTACGTGGGTTGTGCAGGGGCATTCGACGATCTGAACAAGAAAGTAGCTGTCTCCCTTGCACAGATATTCAAGGCTGCCGGTCTTGATTTCGCTATCCTCGGAACCGAAGAGGGCTGCTGCGGCGATTCAGCCAAGAAGATCGGGAATGAGTATGTATACCAGGCACTGGCCATGACCAATATCGAAACATTCAATGCATACAATGTATCGAAGATCATCACCATGTGTCCTCACGGATATACAACGCTGAAGAATGATTATAAAGATCTCGGCGGAAACTACGATGTGTACCATTACACCGAAATCCTCGACAAGCTCATCAAAGAGGGCAAGATCACGTTGAACCAGCCTGTTGGCGATCTGGGGACCATCACGTATCACGACTCGTGCTACCTGGGAAGATACAACAACATATACAAAGAGCCCCGGAACATCATTAAGGCAGCAACCACCAGTCCACTCGTCGAGATGGCCGACCATCATGCAAAGAGTTTCTGCTGTGGTGCCGGCGGCGGCAGGATGTGGATGGAAGAAGACCTCGGTTCCAGGATCAACCAGAAGAGAACCAATGAGGTCAAGGAAGCAGGCGCCAAGACCGTATGCACGGCATGTCCGTTCTGCTACACCATGCTTTCAGACGGTATCAAGGAGCTCGAACTGGAAGAGCAGCTCCAGGCAGTTGATATAGCCGTGCTGGTTGCCAAGGCAGCCGGTCTGGATGCAAAACCCCTGGCTGATGAAATTGCTGAGCCGGTGCAGGCAGAGACTCCGACGGAAGCCCCGGCAGAGCTGACTGAGGCCGAAGCAGCGGCAGAACCGGAAACAACGGAGGCAAAACCAGAGTAAACCCTCTTGTGAAAGGGGAAACAAACCCTGAATCTGAAAAAAGAGGAGACGGAAACCGTCTCCTCTTTTTTCTTGCTATGAGACCGGCCATGGAGATAGTATTTCTGTAACAACTCAGGGCACCTGCAGTCTGATAGCCTGAGCAGTTACGTATTTGCGATAATGGGGAGGAGTGTCCATGAAGGTTGGCATTATTGTAACTGATTCATTCAGGGATATGGCCAAAGACCTCTGCGGTGATGGAATCGACAGCACCTGTGCTACGATTGAGCAGGAATCATCGCTTAAGACATACATGGCAATCGCTTCATTCATGAACGATGCAAAAGAATATGATCTCATCCACAATATCGGGAGCAGTGCCCCGCTGCTATTCAGCAGTTTTGTCGAAGTACCCATGCTTACCACAATTTTCAACGAGCCGGCAGCAATGGACTTGAGTATCTACCGCCGGGCACCTGAGCACTGTTTCTTTATTGCAGCACCATCGCTGAAGACCATCGAAGGATTGAACACGCTGGAAGATTTCGAACCCTCGCAGAAAGATCCGCACAGATACTACCACGAACTTTATGAACGGATTATCGCGCTGTATTCGCATGAGGAAAAACGGCCATGGGGGTATTATGAAGTGCTGTCCGATCATGAGGGCGATCATAAGGTCAAGAGGATAACCGTATGGCCAAAGAAACGGTTGAGCCTTCAGATGCACCACAAACGGAAGGAACACTGGATTGTAATCTCAGGCCGGGCGAGAGTAACCCTGGGCAAGGACGAAATAACACTGGGACCGTCCGGGACCATTGATATTCCTCTCGGCACGAAGCACAGGATAGCGAACATCGGGGAAGAACCACTGGTATTTATCGAAGTCCAGCAGGGTGATTACTTTGGTGAGGATGATATCCTCCGGTTTGAGGATGACTTTGGCAGAGCATGATGTTGGATAAGAAGAAACAAAAACAGCAAAAAGAACTCTTCAGCCTGCTGTATGAGACGGCATGTAATGCAGGTATCGAGATAATCGAAGACAAGATAAACCGCAAGGGGGGGATCTGCAGGCTGGAGCACCGGCTTGTGGTTGTTTACGACGCACACGCTCCGGTGCGCGAGCGCAACCGTCTTATTCTCGAGGCGATTTCTCAGATGAATCCTGATTATGTATTCCTGCCGCCGAAGGTACGTCAGATCCTCGAAGAATCAGGGGAATAGGCCCGGTGTGCCTGGGGCTTGAATTAAGCATGGTCTGTAGATCTCCGGTCCAAAACCGTTGAGGTCGAGTCAGCTGCCCGGGAAGAATCTTATTTTTTTCTCATCTGATAGAGCCTGAGCTCGCGCTGGGCATCCATGTTGTTTTTGTTTATGGCAAGGGCTTTTCTGAATGCCTCCACTGCACGTTTTGAACCCTCTTTTTTGAGTATCCATCCCAGGATGACAAAGAGTGTATCGGAATCCGGGAATTTTTTTGAACCCTCGCGGATCATTGATTTGATTTCGAGGGTGTTGCCCGTGCCGGTATTCTGCCAGCTCAGAAACATGGTTTTAACGTATGTTTCGACAAAGATCTTCTCATCCGGTCTCATCTTGACACAGAGCTTGAAGAGATCGATGGCCTTTCGATAGTCTTTTCCCCGCATCGCATCGGTGGCCTGGCTGTAGAGCAATTCTGCCTGCAGGCTTTCATCCATCCCGGTTTTTTCCTGTGCCGATTTGCCTTCCCGTATCCTCTGCAGTGATGTATATGCCTTCTGGATCTCGGTGAATACTTCATTTGCCCAACGTTTCACTTCGGGATCGTCCGCATAGGAATAGATGTCGGGATGATTCTGTTTCACGATCTTGATATACGCCCGCTTGAGGCCTCCGTCTGAAATCGACCGATCGACCCCCAGGGTATCGAACGGATCCTGATCCTTGATAATTTTGAGCATCTGACGCAGTTTATCGATGAGCGCCTTATGTTTGCTCTCCTCAAAAGAGACAACACCGGTACAGTAGAGCGAGAGCAGTGCCCGGGGCGGGTCCTGTCCAAGAAGGAGGAGCTCGGCAACCTTGTACTGGTCGGGATTATCAATGGCTACCCCCATGTCTTTGGGGAGGTTTTCCACCAGTTTTTTGGGGATGGCCTCTGCATACGGTGAGAGTGCCGTAATCACCGTGGAAAAGGGCGTGTATCCCATAATTCCCGTTCGTATCAGAAAGGCAAACTGGTTCTTGGTTATATCGGGGATCTTGTCGATCCGGTCTTTTTTGACCCTGTGAACCGTGGCGCCCTCCCAGGAGAAGATGTCCAGGAATCGTGCCTCCAACTGTCTCTGCAGTGCCTGGGTGATCTCTTTGGGCTGTACTATTCCCATCTCGAGCAGGATGACCCCCTGCTTTCTTCTCTCAATGCGGGCCTGTTCAAGGGCCTCGTTGTTTTCTTTTTCGGTTATGGTGCCTATGCTCACCAGGATATTGCCGAGAAGCTCTTCGATTTTATTGGATTGGATTGCGCAGAGCAGACCGTCTTTGAAGATGAGGCCTTTTTTCCACTGCCCGCACGACACAAAGATGATGCCGGTGAATTGTGAATCAATCGTATCCTTCATAAGAAGCGGGAAGGTGATGTCATCTAACTTGAATGAATTTTCCATGATTATCTTCATTATCGGAATATCACTTTATAAACAATAAATATTTATAGCAAAAAGATTTCAGGCATTAAGCTCCATGTATCGGGAAAAGAAGTACGACCTTTTATTAAAATAGTAGCGGAGCTCAACAGGAGGTGTCCGGCGTCTTGTAACCCGGACCATTCATGGACCTCCCCCTCCGGGCGAAACTGTGATGTAAAAAAGTCAAGGGGTAATCGTGGAGTGTATAGGGCTTACGAAAATAACCGGATATATCCTGGCAGGCCTTTTTAGATGCACTCATGGACGTGATCATCGGTGCTGCGGTCCTTGATGAGCTCATGAGTCCTGTTATTGTACGATATGCATTGAAGCGCGCAGGAAAGATCGGGAAAAAGAGATAGCGTATGTTCTCGATTGAGTGAAAAGGGCTGAATGCATAAGAAAAAGGGAGATAGGTGTATAATTGATTGTGCCGGATAAACTGTGTGGACAGTCCCTTGGGTAAAGGGACTGGTCATCACACTAAAAGTACGCCTTTGTAAGGCGTGTTTTCATGTTGCTTACAACACGATATCGTTGCGGTTGTCAACAGGAAAATAATTGTTATAATATTCTAATAATGCATAAGAAATCACATGATATTACAGTCAATATGGTTGGAATTGCCTCGTAGGCCTGAAAGAGATTACCCGAGTTTATCGACCTGAGAACCAGAGAATGAGATAACTGGCTCCCCGGGAGGGATTTGAACCCCCAACCTAGTGGTTAACAGCCACCCGCTCTGCCGTTGAGCTACCGAGGAACGTATGGACGTATCTATGATGATTGAGTTCTCTTGTCAAGAGTTAATAGCACTGAAAGTAAGGACAAGCTCAGCTAATAATCAATGGGTTACCCCCTGAGAGGTCGTTTTGGGTAACGCATAGGGAAATCCGGTTCTTATACGCGGATTTGATCAGGGAGTCCTGCATGTGCGCCGGAGTCTGAATCAGCAGCAACTCGCGCTGACGGCGCCGCTGCCGGGTATCGTTTAGGGACGTGTCTGCAGCGGCGAGCCTAAGCTACATAGGTGAGGAATTTTTCGTACTGCGGGCGGGCGCCGCTCTGGACTTCCTGCATCCTGCTCATGAGGGCCTTCGTTATCGGTCCCGGGCATTTGAAGGGCGTATCTTCAATATTACTGATGGGCTGCACAGGCTTGAGTGTGCCGGAAAAGAACGCCTCGTCGTATTGCTGAAGGTCTTCGGGGAGGATATGCGTTTCTTTGCCCTGATACCCCATCTCGGCTAGAACCTCCATAATGACCCTTCCGGTGATCCCGGGCAGTACGTTTTCCTTGGTAGGAGTATATATGCTGGAGCCCTTTATAAAAAAGATATTCGAAGTTGGTCCTTCGGCTACATACCCTTTGGTATCCAGCATGAGTACCTCGTCAAAGCCTTTTCTTTTGATCTCTGTTCTGGCCAGGTAGCCGTTTACATAGTTTCCCACAACCTTTGCATGTACTGCGGTTGTCTGTGGGTGCAGTTTCCGGTACTGGGATATCCCGACTGATACCGGTTTATACGCATCCTCGGGGGAGATCCCGAAATCAGTGAAGTCAAGGCAGAAGATGGCCACGGAGATGTTCTCCGATGCATCTGCGCTGAGTTCGATATCAGGAAAGTACGCATAGAATTTTGCCAGGCCGTTGCGAGTGCAATTCAGGCGTGCAGTCTCAATCAGCGCCTTCTTGAGGTCCTCCTTATTAAAGGGAAGGGTCATGTACGTACTCCGGGCACTATAGAAGAATCTGTCCAGGTGCTCATCGAGGCAGAAAAATGCGGGGCCTCCCTGGGCAGGGGAAATTGCCATAACCTCAAATATCGCCGAAGCTCTGCTGAAACTATGGGAAAGCAGAGGCACGGTGGCATTCGTGCAATCGACGAACTCTCCGTCAATCCAAGCTTTAACATCAGTATTCATGATGGATATCACTATACTCGAGAGTGTCCCATGTCAATACTTCTCACACAATGATCAGGTTCTTTATCGCTCTTTGTCCCTTGGTTGTGAACTTCTTGCAAAAAAGGCAAAAGAATTTATTGTCATGTCCGCAACTATCTGGAGATCCGATATTCTTGCAGTGTAGCAACAGGGAAAAAGAAAAACTCGCGCAAAGGCGCCAAGACGCAAAGAATGAGGGAACCTGAGACAAGAAAGATCATCGTTGATCCCTTGGCGCCTTGGCAGCGAGAATGAAATATTTTGAACAACACCCCAGCACATAACGGCTATTTCGCCTGCACATTGACGCCGCATAGGCTATGCGACGTTTTTTAGCAATTCACTTTTTTAAGACATCCTGGTTTAAGGTTTGTCCGGGTTAGGGGGTAATTTACCTGCAGCATATAAAAATGGAATAAGAAAAAATCAAACAGACACCTTTCTTTTCATTCCCGCTGCCGGATTAAAGGATGCTGAATTTTTTTTGCCCCGCAGTTTGACGGATATGCCGCCGTTTTCTGGTTGTGAGGCAGTTGAATGGTGTCTCCCCTGGCGTTTCGAGAGGGAAAAGTCATGGATTGTCTATAAGGAGCCTACTTGAAAGGGAGAGATTCAGTCATGGAGTATCTTTTTTGCGCATCTTTAATTCAGGGTAGAGTTTTTCTGCACATTCCGGACACATGCTGTGGCTGAACTGGGCCTCGGAATGATCTTTTATGTACGATTCGATTTGATTCCAGTACCCCCTGTCGTCTCGTATCTTTTTGCAGGAAGCACAGATGGGCAGGAGTCCGCTCAATTTCTTTACTTCAGACAGAGCGTGCTGAAGATCATCAATCAGGCGTTCTTTTTCTTCCTCTGCCTGTTTGTATTTCTTTATCGAATAGTAGAGACGGTTGAGGGTGATAAGCGCGATCCCCCAGGAAAGAAGTATCCCGGTCACGATAAAGATCAGCATAAATCTCTTTGCGTTTTGCTGTATTTGATCGGAACGTGCGATAAAAGAGGAGGCCTTGGTGTTGGCATATGAGGTCAGGGCGAGCAGGCTTTTCTCAAGTGCCTCCGCAAGGGCGGCGCCTTCTCCCGTGATTATCTGTGCGGCCTCATCTTTCCTGCCTGCGAGAGTTAGTTCTACGATCTTCTTTCTGATGGGTTTCCAGTCATCAAACAGGAGTCTGCTCTTTTTTTCCAACTCTTTGCCGTCATCGCCCAGGATCTGAGAGCGGACGATATCGAGGTTGTTGTATACGATCTTTTCTTCGGAACTCAGGGTATATATTGACTTATCCCGGTCGGTTGCATTTTTGGCCAGAATAATGCCTTTCATGCTCCGGTGCATCTTTGCCGCACCGAGGCTGGCCCTCAGCGCGGCACTGGATACTCTCAGCGGATGCTGCTGCAGTCCGGAAGTCAATTCGCCGAGCATGGTGATTTGGTGAATAGTGATTATCCCGATAGTAAGGATAAGGGTTATGAGGAGCAGAAACCCAAGCAGAACCTGTCTCTTTACGCGGTGCAATTTTTTGAATTCCATAGCGCTCTATGCTCCCTGATCCTCTACACTCTGACGGTTGAACACCAAGTCTTCCTTAAAGTGCCCCCGTTACTTTGTGCTATTATAATATGGAAGCAGACACAGGTTTTTCAAGACCCTGGCAATAAAAAAAGATCGGAATAGAGGCCTTATTCTAAGAACACTTGGATTACGGTTTGTATTTCTTATGTTTACTTGACAAACGTACGGGTATGAAATAGTAGCTTGTGCTATTATGGATAAGATACCCATATTTGAAGATATAAAATTAATCCCCGATACCATTGGGGAGGCCGGTGTGGAGAAGGATGTCCTGATTGCCCCGGAGATAATGGGGCAGATCCTCAATAATGAGGATCTTGTCATTGAAAAGCCTTTTCACATTCACTATGTTGTGGTGAGGGAAAAAGACTCTGAGACGTTTCATGCTCGCATTGACATTGCAGGAGAGATAAAGACCTTTTGCTCGCGGTGCCTGAATCCCATGATTCATCAGGTGAAGCTTGACCTTGAAACCGATTATCTCCCAGCATTGCCCGGGATGTCGGATCGCCTTGAGGAAGAACGGATCAGCAGAGAGATAGGATATTACAAAAAAAAGATCTTTTTGGGCGAATATATTGTTTCCGAACTGGTGTTATCACTCCCTATGCGGTATATATGTTCCCCGAATTGTAAGGGGCTTTGCTCTGGCTGTGGGGCGAATCTCAACAACGCACGTTGTACGTGTGAAAAGCCAATTGATCCCAGATTGCAGAAATTGGCAGTATTAAAGGAAAAAATCAGGAGGTAGTAAAGAAAATGCCTGTACCAAAGAGAAGACACTCCAGTTCGAGGAGAGATAAGAGAAGGGCTCATGATGCAATTCCTGAGCCTGCAGTGTCGTTTTGTTCCAATTGTCAGGAACCCAAGTTGCCCCATAGAATCTGTCCGAGTTGCGGATATTATAAGGGCAGAGAGGTGATCAAAGTCTCTGAATCATAAATGATGCCATACTGCCTGATATTTCCTGGTCAGGGTTCCCAGTTTGTCGGAATGTCACATGGCGCGAACCTTGAAGGTGTCGTGGATCAGGAACTCATTGATCTCATGGAAAAGGGGCCGGAGGATGATTTGGGGCTTACGATACATGCTCAGCAAGCCATATTTTCAGTCACCTCGTCTCTATGGGAGAAAAGTGACCTGTTTCAGCCCGAAATGGTTATGGGGCACAGCCTTGGTGAATACATGGCATTGGTGGCAGCCGGGGTGGTTTCATCCAGTGACGGTATGGCCCTGGTGAAAAACCGGGCTATGTTCATGGAACGTGCCATGCCGGAAGGAAAAGGCGGCATGGCGGCTGTGCTTGGCTTATCCTGTCAGGATGTATCCTCGGTAATCGAGGAAATCAAGGATGTATGGGTTGCCAATATCAACCAGGCCAGGCAGATTGTTGTTGCGGGCAGTATTCAAGCCATACGGGAAGCAGAACCCCTGCTGAAAGCAAAGGGGGCAAAGAAGATTATTCCTCTCAAGGTATCTGTGGCTTCCCACTGTCCCTTTATGGAATCTGCGAAAAAAGCACTCCGGGAATATCTCAGCGGGGTGAGGATGGCAAAGCCGGCAACCCGGGTTGTTTTCAATGCCACGGCACAGGAGGAATCAGACCCTGACAAGATCAAAACGCTCCTTGCCGATCAGCTCGTATCTCCGGTGAGATGGGAGGATTCTGTCCGTTATGCCGGGAATGCAGGGATACGACGTTTTGTGGAGATCGGTCCTAAATCAGTGTTGGCGTCGATGATCAAGAGAATTATCCCTCAAGCCACGGTGGAGGTGGTGAGCGTTTATGAACATTGATCTGAGCTCCCGCATAGCTATTGTTACCGGTGCAAGCCGGGGTATCGGGGCGTCGATTGCCACGAAGCTAGGCCTGTGCGGCGCTCATGTGATTGTGAACTATAAAGAGAACAAGCTCGGGGCCGAAGCGGTAGTAGATGAAATTGTCTTATCCGGCGGGAGTGCCGAAGCGGCCTGTTTCGATATAACGGATGAAGCGGGGGTAAAGGAATCCATCAGGGATATTGCAGCACGACATTCCCGTATAGATATCCTCATAAATAATGCCGGGGTATCCAGGGACGGTTTGCTGCTGAGGGCAAAGGTCTCGGATTTTGATGATATGGTGAATACGAATCTTAAGGGCTCGTTTTTCTGCTCTTTTCACGTAGCACGATATATGCTAAAACAAAAATCAGGTAGGATCGTAAATGTTTCTTCCATAGTCGGTTTGGGGGGCAACGCGGGACAAAGTGTATATGCCACAACCAAGGCCGGGCTCATTGGCATGACCAAAAGCCTGGCTAAAGAATTAGGCCCGAAGGGAATATTCGTAAACGCGATAGCACCGGGTCTTGTTGAGACTGATATGATACGGGATCTGGACCGTGAGCAGGTCATCAAGAATATCCCTTTGCGCAGGATTGGGCAGCCTGAAGATATTGCAGGAGTTGTCCTTTTCCTCTGTTCGGATCTCAATGCATATATTACCGGGCAGGTGATTGTTATAGACGGTGGCCTGTACACTTAATTTATTAGGTTTTATAGAAAGATAAAGGAGGACTATATTCATGGTAGACGTTCAACAGCGCATAATTGAGCTTATTGCAGAGCAACTAGAGAAGGATATCTCCGAGATATCACCTGAGATGTCATTTGCAGATGATCTTGGTGCTGATTCCCTTGATTTGGTTGAACTGATCATGACTGTTGAAGAGGAGTTTGACATCGAGATTCCTGATGAAGAGGCTGAGAAGATGAAACAGGTAAAGGACGCTATCGATTACGTTAAAACGAAGATATGAATCTTAGATGAAAAAAATTGCTGTCACCGGATTAGGTGTAGTTTCCCCCCTCGGAAGCGACATTCAAATACTCTGGGATAATCTTATTCAAGCGCAATCAGGGATTGAACGCATTGATGCCTTTGCCGATCTTCCGGTCACCATTGGAGGTCCACTCAAAGGCTTCGATCCGTCGCGGTATCTGGGGAAGAAAGAATTACGCCACTTAGATCGTTATTCTCAAATGGCCGTTACCGCCGGCCTTGATGCCTATTATCACTCCGATCTTGGGGGAGATTTCTATTCTCCCTACAAAACCGGTGTCCTCATAGGTACCGGATCCGGCGGGGTAAATACCCTTGAGAGTCAGATCGCTGCATTTAACAATCGCGGACCTAAAAGGGTCTCTCCGATGACAGCGCCGATGTTTATCGGTAACTCGGCCTCGGCCGAGCTTGCCATGAGAATTCAGGCAAAAGGGCCGGGCATGGGGATCGCCTCCGCCTGCGCAACCGGCGGCCATGCCCTGGCTGTTTCCATGAGGCTGATCGCCTCAGGCGATGCCGACTGTATGATAACCGGAAGTGTGGAGGCATGCCTTACACCGTTTGCCATTTCCGCTTTTGCCGCTATGCGGGCACTGTCAACGAGAAATGATGAGCCGGAAAAGGCAAGCAGGCCTTTTGATGCCGGCAGAGACGGTTTTGTCATGTCAGAGGGCGGCGCTGTTCTTGTCCTGGAGGACTATCAAAAGGCAAAAGACAGAGGGGCGAATATACGTGCAGTGCTTTACGGGGCGGGAATGACGCAGGATGCATACCATATCGTTGCTCCGGACCCTGACGGGAGCGCCGTTGTCTATGCAATTCAAAAGGCCATAGCCGATGCCGGCATCTCACCTGGCGACATCGGGTACATAAATGCGCACGGAACGTCGACGACCTTAAATGATAAGGCTGAAACACAGGCCATTAAAAAGGTCTTTGGCGAAACTGCATATGAGATCCCGGTGAGTTCCACCAAATCCATGACCGGTCACCTTATCGGAGGCGCAGCGAGTCTCGAGACCGTTATCTGTGTCATGGTGATGAACAACGGCATGATTCCGCCGACAATAAATCTTGACAATGCCGATCCCGAGTGTGATTTGAACTACGTACCCAATAAGGCCATTGGTGCCGAGGTCTCATACTGTCTCAATAATTCCTTTGGCTTTGGCGGTCAGAACGTTGCCTTGATTGTGGGAAAGGACCGTGTATGAAGATCGGTGTTGCCAGTGACCATGGCGGATATATCCTTAAAGATCTTGTGAAAGAGGCCATTGCAGAGGGCGGCCACGAAGCTGTCGATCTCGGCCCCCATTCTACGGATTCCGTGGATTATCCCGATTATGCAGGCAAGGCCATCCGTGAACTGAAAGCCGGTGGATGTGAGCGGATTGTGCTCATCTGCGGTACCGGTATCGGCATGTCCATTTGTGCAAACAGGGTCAACGGCATCAGGGGTACACTGTGTCATGATGCCTTTACCGCACGCATGTCCCGTCAGCACAACGATTCCAACTGTCTTATTCTGGGCGCCAGGGTAACAGGCCCCGGGGTTGCGCAGGACATCGTAGAGGTGTGGCTTGATACCCCGTTTGAAGGCGGGCGGCATCTCTCGCGACTGAATAAAATCGACGAACTCGCAGATAAGGTATGTTCCTGATTAGCGAGAGAAAAGAGATAGGAGATTTTTATGAGCATGGAAAATATTCGCAACACCGACCCGCAGATATACCAATCCATAATGGATGAGCTGAAAAGGCAGCAGGACAAACTCGAACTCATTGCGTCGGAGAATATCGTATCTGAGGCAGTGCTTGAGGCCCAGGGTTCTGTCCTGACCAACAAATATGCCGAGGGATATCCCTCCAAGAGATACTATGGTGGCTGCGAGTATGTCGATGTAGCTGAAGATCTGGCAATTGCCAGGGCAAAAGAGCTTTTCGGGGCCGAGCATGCCAATGTACAGCCTCACTCAGGTTCGCAGGCGAATATGGCTGTCTATTTCACCATTCTTGAGCCGGGCGATACCTATCTCGGGATGAGCCTGCCCCATGGAGGACATCTGTCCATGGGATCACCGGTGAATTTCTCCGGTAAGCTCTACAATGTGGTTCCATACGGTGTGACAGAAGATACCCACCTCATCGACTATGATCAGGTGAGAGACCTGGCGAAGCAGCATAAACCAAAGCTTATCATTGCAGGGGCGAGTGCCTATCCGCGGATCATCGATTACCCGATCTTCAGGGAGATTGCAGATGAAGTGGGTGCATACTTCATGGTGGATATGGCTCACATAGCCGGCCTGGTGGCTACAGGTCTGCACCCGAGCCCTGTTCCCTATGCGGATTTCGTCACCACAACAACCCACAAGACCTTGCGGGGACCACGCGGCGGTATGGTGCTGTGCAGGGAAGAGTTTGCCAAGAAACTCAATTCCAGCCTTTTCCCCGGCATGCAGGGCGGACCGCTCATGCATGTGATCGCTGCAAAGGCCGTAGCGTTCAAAGAGGCCATGAGCGAAGAATTCAAAAAATACCAGGGGCAGGTTATCAAGAACGCTCAGGCATTGGCAGGTGCCCTGATGGACCTGGAATTTTCTCTTGTCTCAGGCGGCACTGATAATCACCTGATGCTCGTTGATCTCACGAACAAGGATATTACCGGTAAGGATGCCGAGGCGTTCCTTGATCTGGCGTCAATTACCGTGAACAAGAATACCATTCCCTTCGAGACGAAAAGCCCGTTTGTCACATCAGGGATCCGGCTGGGTTCTCCTGCCCTGACCACACGAGGCTTCCTGGAAGAAGACATGAAACAGGTTGCATCGTTGATCTCTCAGGTCATTGATTCCAAGGGGGATGCTGCCGTAATGGAAAATGTGAAGCATGGGGTGAAAGAGCTCACCTCGAGGTTTCCCATCTATCAAAGGATGTGATGTATGAGATGTCCCAGATGTTCTGGACTTGAAGACAAGGTGACCCAGTCCAGGATAAGCAGGGATGGAAGTTCCATCAGACGCAGGAGGGAGTGCGATCACTGCGGGTATCGCTTCACCACCTATGAGAAGGTGGAGGAGTTTTTCCCCCTGGTCATCAAGAAAGACGGGAGAAGGGAAGCATTCAATCCTGACAAGATTATATCCGGTATGATCACGGCCTGTGAAAAACGGCCCGTGAGTGTTGAAAATATCGAGACCATCAAAGATACCATCACCCAGGACATTCAGTCAAAATGGGACAAGGAGGTCCCGACATCATATATCGGCGAGAAGATCATGGAAGAACTTCATCGACTCGATCCGGTGGCATATGTCCGGTTCGCTTCTGTATACCGTGAATTCAAGGATGTCAGAGAATTCATGGAGGAGATTAAAGGACTGGACAACGAAAAGAAATGAATTCCGATAGCACCTATATGAAGCAGGCGATTTCGCTTGCGAAACAAGGACTGGGAAGAACTGCGCCGAATCCTCCGGTGGGGGCCGTTGTGGTGAAGAATGGACGTCTTGTGGGCGAGGGTTTTCACCCAAAGGCGGGCATGCCTCATGCCGAGGTATACGCACTCAGACAAGCGGGATATGATGCAGCAGGCGCCACCATCTACGTCACGCTGGAACCATGTTCCCACTATGGAAAGACGCCACCCTGCACCGAGGCGATTATAAAGGCCGGGATAACAAGGGTTGTTGTAGGCACGCTGGATGTAAATCCCATTGTTGCAGGCCGCGGAATAGAACGGTTACGCAGCAGCGGCATCGAGGTGGTGGTCGGAGTCGAGCAGCAGGCATGTGAGGATCTCATCAAGTGGTATGCCTTCTGGATGAAGTCAAGGAGGCCCTTTGTCATTGCAAAGGCTGCAATGACTCTTGATGGTAAGATCGCTGCTTTGGGCGGAGATTCCAAGTGGATCAGTTCGGAAAAATCAAGAGAGCTGGTGCATGAACTGAGAAACCATGTGGACGGAATTCTCGTGGGTATCGGCACCGTGCTCAAAGACGATCCGCAGCTCACCTGCAGAACTGCGGGGGGAAGGGATCCGCTCAGGATAATTCTGGATAAAGATTTCAAGGTGAGCGGTGATGCACGGATTCTGGGCGGAAACGCTGTCGTTTTTACTGCCAGAGACCCTGAGAGCAGGCCCGAGATCACCCGGACAGGGACAGACGTTGTTCAAATGCCGCTGGATTCGGCAGGAAGATTTGCCTGGAAAGATATCCTTGCATATCTCGGTGAGAGAGGGCTCCATGCACTCCTGGTTGAAGGAGGCAGTTCCATACTCTCGGGGCTCATCCTTTCGAAGAACGTGGAGAAGATCCTGGTTTTCGTGGCGCCCAAACTCCTTGGCAGAGGAATTTCCCTGGTGGACTGGGATGCCCGCGAAAGGATTGCAGATGCCTGTGGGCTTGTGATAACAGGTGTGCAAACCATCGGCGGCGATGTGCTTATCGAGGCATCTCTGGAGGATCCATGTTTACAGGATTGATAGAGTCAGTGGGAACAATCAGAGGGATACGGCCCGTTGAAAGGGGCTATGACCTTGATATCGATACCGGTTTTGCGTTGAGTGAGGATGAGCTGGGAGACAGCATTGCCGTAGACGGGGTATGCCTGACCGTGACAAAGATGAAAGGCGCTGTGTTTACGGCGACCGCATCGGCAGAAACCATATCCCGCTCCACCCTGGGCAGACTCAGACCGGGAGCACAGGTGAATATCGAGCGGGCATTGACACTCTCTGCACGTCTGGGCGGCCACCTTGTGCTCGGTCACGTGGACACGGTGGGGGTGGTGGCGTCCATAAGGACCGTGGGCGAATCTATTCAGCTGAAGATACAGTTTGAGCAGGCATTTTCCCGGTATATTATCGAGAAGGGTTCCATTGCGATTTCCGGCGTATCACTTACCATCAACCGCATATATCCGGATGCCTTTGAGGTGAATATTATCCCGTATACGGCAAAGACCGTTTCCTTGACACTAAAAAAACCTGGTGATAGGGTGAATCTGGAATTTGACGTGATAGGTAAATACGTCGAGAAACTACTACAAAAAGACAGTAATACGAGCCTTGAGGACCTTTTGAAAAAACAGGGATTCGTATAAGGGAGAAAGGATTAATACTATGCCTACAAGCACCGTTGAAGAAGCATTAGAAGACCTTAAACAAGGCAGGATGATCATCCTGGTGGATGATGAGGACAGGGAAAACGAGGGTGACCTCACCATGGCTGCAGAGTTTATCACCCCTGAAGCTATTAATTTCATGTCAAAGTATGGCCGGGGACTGATTTGTCTTGCCCTTGAATCTCAGGTCGCCGATAACCTGGAACTTCCGTTGATGGTGAGGGACAATACGAGCCAGTTCGGTACCGGCTTTACCATATCTATAGAGGCCAAGCGAGGCGTTACAACCGGCATATCCGCTGCTGACAGGGCAATTACCATCAGGACCGCCATAGCAGACAACGCCATGGCAGGAGATCTTGCCAGGCCCGGTCATGTGTTCCCGCTGAGGGCACGGGAAGGGGGCGTACTCGTGCGGACCGGTCAGACAGAAGGCTCCGTCGACCTGTGTAAGATTGCAGGATTACGGCCGGGTGCCGTAATATGCGAGGTCATGAACGATGACGGGACCATGTCCAGGCGCCCTCAGCTTGAGGCGTTTGCAAAAGAGCATGATCTGAAGATATGCACCATCGCAGACCTCATTGCCTATCGGATACAGACAGAAACCCTTGTGCGAGAGGTGGTTCGGGCACAGCTTCCGACATCGTACGGCGATTTCCAGCTTATCGGATTTGAAAATGATATCGATCACAAGGAACACGTGGCATTGGTCAAGGGAGAGATAAATCCTGAAGAACCTACGCTGGTACGGGTCCATTCAGAGTGCCTGACCGGAGATGTTCTTTGTTCGCTGAGATGTGACTGTGGCGATCAGCTGCATGCGGCCATGGATATGATAGAAAAAGAAGGTAAAGGCGTCATTGTCTATATGCGGCAGGAAGGCAGAGGAATTGGTCTGATCAATAAGCTCAAGGCATATCATCTCCAGGACAGGGGAAGAGATACGGTGGAGGCCAATGTCGAACTGGGATTCGCGCCGGATTTGCGTGATTACGGAATTGGTGCACAGATTCTGGTTTCCCTGGGAGTGAAGAAGATGAAGATGATGACCAATAATCCCAAGAAGATCATAGGCCTTGATGGATATGCTCTTGAGGTTGTCGAGAGAGTACCCATCGAAATTCCCCCAACCGACGAGAACAAGAAGTACCTGCAGACCAAGAAAGAAAAAATGGGGCACATACTGGAGG
This sequence comes from uncultured Bacteriovoracaceae bacterium, assembly GCA_964422755.1. Taxonomy (GTDB): domain Bacteria; phylum Desulfobacterota; class Desulfomonilia; order UBA1062; family UBA1062; genus DSAD01. The sequence goes on from CAYRCP010000004.1 coordinate 30,853, forward strand.
TTGTATAAATGGCTCACGTGATAGAAGGTAAATTAAGCGGCAAGGGGAAGAAGGTTTCCATCATCGCGAGCAGGTTCAACGATTTCATTACTGCACGGCTCATAGAAGGCGCCATAGATGCATTGGTCAGGCATGGAGTGATGGCAGATGACATTACCATCTACCGGGTGCCTGGTGCATTTGAGATTCCTCCTGTGGCGAAAAGACTGGTGGAAACCAAAAAGACCGATGGCGTTATCTGCCTTGGGGCTGTTATCAGGGGATCCACCCCTCACTTCGATTATGTCGCAGCTGAGGCCAGTAAGGGAATTGCACAAGTTTCTCTCGAATCCCTCTGCCCGGTTATATTCGGCGTTCTCACCACCGATACCATTGAGCAGGCAATTGAAAGGGCAGGGACGAAATCCGGGAATAAGGGCTTCGATTGTGCCATGGCAGTTCTTGAGTTGATGGATCTGTATGCTCAGATCTGACTGTCGATATGAGACACAGAACAAAGGCACGAGAAATAGCGCTGCAATATCTCTATCAAGTTGACATCACCAGTAATCATACGGACAGGAGTCTGGATGATTTCATGACGCATTTTGTCGATGATACAGAGATAATTCCCTATGCGCAGGAGCTCATCGAAGGGGTATACACCTATCTTCCCCGTATTGATGCTTTGATCGAAACGGCATCGAAAAACTGGACAGTGAGCCGTATGTCAAGTACTGATCGTAATATCCTGCGCATCGCAACCTATGAGCTTGCATACAAATCCGACATACCCTATAAAGTGGCAATAAATGAGGGGATTGAGCTTGCAAAACGCTTTGGGTCCCCACGATTTCCCGCCTTTGCAAACGGGGTTCTTGACAGAGTGCGGACAGAGGTTGCTGCAGATGGAAGTGTACGTTGACAAACGGGATCTTTATGAAAGTCCATGTAGCCTCATAGGCTTGTGGCATTTCAGTGATGAGAGGCCGCTAAAGGGTTTTAACGGTCGTTTGGACTGGAGGCTCGACGCAAAGATCTCACAGTTGATGGTTTCCGGCAGAATACAGGGGGGATGGGGCGAGAAGATAATGCTCGGCCCCATTGACGAGCTTGCCGACAAGGAGATCCTTATTATCGGGCTCGGCCCCATCCGGGAATTGGAACCCTCTCGTATGCAGGATGCGGGAAGGATCATGGCGGATACAGTGCTGAAGCTGAACAGGAAATCCTTTTGTCTGGCTCTGCCGGGAAGTGGAATCCCGGATCTTGATACGACTATCGTGGCGGAAAATGTCCTTTTTGGGCTAGCCATTGCTGCCGGGGATAAGGGATTCAGCCCGAGTATTATGTGTAATTCCGGTGAGATGGATGAAGCGCTGCTTGGTTTTCAGAAGACGAAGATATCGTTGAAGTCCAGGGTCCTTGTGGATATTATTCAGGTGAAACCATGAGTGTGCTTATCGTCGGTGCCGGCGACGTCGGTTTCATGATCGCCAAGCGTCTCACCGAAGAAGACATTGATGTCTACGTCGTGGAAAAAGACGAGACAAAAGTAGCAAAGCTCTCCCAGATGCTCGATGCGCAGGTGATATGGGGCAGCGGTTCAAGTATCAAGACCCTCAAAAAGGCCAATATCGAGCATGCAGAGATGCTCATTGCGGTAACCGACTCGGATGAAGTAAACCTCGTTGCCTCTTTTATTGCCGGCTCATTCTCGGATATTCCCACCAAAATCGTGCGGATTCGAGGCAAGGAATACGAATCTGCGAGAAAGATATTTGAAAAGGAATACTTGGACATCGATCTCATTATCAACCCGGAACTTGAGGCGACGCATACCATCGAGAACATCCTCGACATTCCGGGATCCCAGGATTCCGTAGCGGTTGCAGACGGGAGGATACGCCTCGGCGGGTTCAGGATCAACGAGGGATCCAGCCTGATAAACAGGAATCTGCAGGAGATAGCCACTTCAACCAACGGGGTCAATTTCCTGATTGCTTCTATTGTCAGGCAGGGCGAACTGCTCATTCCCAAGGGTAAGGACCGAATAGAAAAAGGTGACCGGGTATATGTCGTGCTCGACCAGGAGGATAACCGGGAGATTCTTACCTGCATGGGAGCCAGCACCAAGCCCACGCATAATGTGATGATCTATGGGGGCAGCATAACCGGGGAAATGCTCGCAACGAGGCTCGAAAAGAAGAACATGAATATCAAACTTATCGAGCACGATGAGAAACGGTGCATTGAATTGAGCGAGAAACTTTCCAAAACAACGGTGTTGAATTCTCCAACCATGAACAGGGAATTGCTGCAAAGCGAAAGGGCCTCCGAACAGGATGCATTCATAGCCGTTTCGTACGATGAAGAGGCCAATATTCTCTCCTCCCTGCTGGCAAAAAGCATCGGGAATCCTCATGTGATCTCTCTGGTGAATAACATCGACTACGTATCCCTGGTAAGCGATATCGGGGTGGATGCGGTGGTAAATCCCCGTATGGTGGCGGTGGCGAGGATCCTGCAGTTCATCAGAAAAGGGAAGATCTTCTCCATAACCTCTCTCTCCGATGTTGAGGCGGAGGTCGTGGAGGTCGAGGCCATGGAGACCTCGGACCTGGTGGAGAGACCCATACAAGACATAAAATGGCCCAGGGATGCAATTATTGCAGGGGTGATCCGCGGCGGACAGGGCAGGGTTATTGTACCGCGGGGTGATACGGTGATCGACCCCGGAGACCGGGTCATCATCTTTGCCAAAAGAGGGGTAATGCCCAAAGTGGAGAAGGTTCTCAGCGTTAAACTGAATTATTTTTGATCAGTTGGCAACACCCCGTGGCCAGGATCGATACAACAATTTTGCACCATCTTGATAATTGTATCATGTAAAGTATGGCGTTTTTCTGACAGACAGGGCCGGAAATTGAACGAAGGGCGATAATGGGATTGATGTTTAACCACGTACGGATATGAATATACGCATTGTCCTGAATCTTTTAGGAAGGGGTACCCTCTTTGTTGCCCTTGCAATGGTGGCACCTCTGCTGATCTCATTCTACTCCCACGAAGATGACCTCTATGGTCTGGTGGTCGGGTTTGTCGTGTGTCTGATAACCGGAGCCGTGTTATTGATCCTCACCCGCAGGCCAGGGGGAGAACTCCGGCACCGGGAAGGGTTCCTTTTTGTCACCCTTGCATGGACGCTGGCAGGATTCCTGGGTGCGATTCCGTTCAGAGTGAGCGGGTATTTTCCGAGTTATATCGATGCCCTTTTTGAGACGGTCTCCGGGTTTACCACAACCGGCGCTTCAGTGCTCGTGCAGGTGGAGGTGCTGCCGCATGGTTTGCTCATGTGGCGGTCGTTAATTCAGTGGCTCGGCGGTATGGGGATCATCGTGCTGACAATCGCCATTCTTCCCTACCTGGGAGTAGGTGGGATGCAGATATTCAGGGCCGAATCACCGGGACCGACCATGGACAAGCTCAAGCCGAGGATAACGGAGACGGCAAAACTTCTCTGGGGCATCTATGTCGGGATCACCTTTGTGGAGATCGTATTGCTCTATGCCGGCGGTATGGATGGGTTTGATGCATGCTGCCATGCTTTCACCACCATGGCGACCGGTGGGTTCTCAGTAAAAACGGCGAGTATCGCAGCATACAACAGCGCATTTATCGATGGGGTAATCACCATATTCATGCTCATTGCCGGGGCAAATTTTTCCCTGCACTATGCCGCATTGAATGGAAATGTTACGCGCTATTTCAAAAGTCAGGAATTCAGGTGGTACATAGGCCTCTTTGTTCTTGGCTGTGTCTTTATCCTCTGGTCAACAAGACATTCCTTCTCCACGATTCCCGAGGCGTTACGTTATGTCACGTTTCAGACATCATCCATCCTCACCACCACAGGCTTTGCCACCCATGATTATGTCTTGTGGCCTGTTGCGGCCCAGTCCATGCTGCTGTTTCTCATGATAATCGGCGGGTGTGCAGGGTCCACCGGCGGGGGAATGAAGGTAATGCGATTGGGAATCCTGATAAAATATGCCCACAGGGAGATCTTGAAACTGGTTCATCCCCATGCAGTGCTTTCCATTAAGTGGGACAAAGTCCCGGTCTCCGCTGAGATCCTGCAGGCGGTGGTGGGGTTTTCCATATTCTATGCATTGCTCTTTATCCTTGCTTCCCTGATCATGGCCATGCTGGGGCTTGATTTTACCACGTCGGTCTCCTCGGTAATAGCATGTATGAGCAACATCGGTCCCGGTCTTTCCAGTGTGGGGCCCGCAGCAAATTATGCGCATATTCCCTATGCGGGCAAGGTGCTGCTCACCTTCTGTATGCTTGTGGGCAGGCTTGAAATCTATACGGTTCTGGTCGTTCTGAGCCCGGTATTCTGGCGCAGGTAACTATGCCTCCGGAAAAGAAAGATCCTTCAGGGGGCTGAACTATGTCGAGAAGGTTTTTATTCTGAATTCATGAATACTGAATACTCTTTGTTGTTACCTATCTTTTGAGATTCTTGATCGATGCTCCCTCAATGATGATGCCGCGCTGTTTGCTGTCCGTGACATCGAAGCCCTGGACCCGGGCAAGGGTAAAGTCTACTCTATCGAGGGTGCTGTTCATGACCTGGATATCTTCGATAGTTGAGGCCATAAAAGATGTTCTGCTAAGGTTTGCGTTGCTCATCGAGGTATTTTTGAATCGGGTTAACCCGAAATTCGTCTCCGAGAGGTCGCAGCTGTCGAGCTTGCACGAGTCGATGAGACAGAAGAGAATCTTCATTTTATTGAGCTGTGATTCCGAGACATCGAGGTCCTTAAATGTTGAATAGATAAAGGTAGAGCCGGACAACCTGGATTTTGAAAGATCCTGTCCTGAAAAGATGATCCTGAGGAAATGACAGTTTAATGCCGTTACACTTGATAAGATACAGGAGCTCAAATCCATATCTCTGAGCGTTATCTCCGATAAATGGGCTCCGGTGAAGTTTACCTCTTTCAGGGTTGCACCTTCAAACTTGACCCTCTCGAGGTGAGATTCCTCGAAATTGGTTCCTGTCAGGTTGGTGTTTCGCAGGTCAGATCCCCGCAGATTTGCACCGCCCAGATCAAGGCCGCTGAGGTCCAGTCTGCGCAGGTCCTCACCTTCTACCGGCTGGCCAATTGATACGGCATCGTAGAGTTTTTGTCTGTCGTAGGGTTGCATTATTCAGACTCCAGAGTTTCCTTGATTTCCGGCAACATGACAAATTCCGATTCGATAATCTCATAATTATCTAAAGAAAATTGGGTTTTTATACGCGACTCGGTTATTTCCCGGATTGCCTTGCCAAGTATTATCCTTGTGCCCGCCTGTGCGATTCCTTCTATGTAGATATTTCCCGAAAACACCGAATTGATTTTTTCCGTAATCTCATTGATCCGATTATCGGTATCAATGAGATTTTGGCGAATCGTGGTGATGGCAGTGAGGATTTTATCGTTTAAATTCTCCTGCTGCGTTGAGAGCTTGCTTTTTGCCTTTATCATCCGCAGTTTTGTGACGGAAGCCTGAAGTTTGAGAAAATCGCCTATTTTCTCAATAAGTTGTGCTCGGAGGTTCTCCTGTTCATTAATGAGCCGGGGATTGTGCCCGATGATGAGGCGTGTATCCAGTGGATTCGATTCATGCCCGATATTCTGGCAGTAAATCCACGACTCCGAAGATACCGTAGAGCCGATGATGTTTCCCGAGGGGCTCTTTACAATGACAGGACCGGCCGCGGTAATCTCGCTGTTTCTGACATAGTCATCAACGATGATGTCTTTGTCGGATATCACGTGGGCATCCTGAATGAATTTTACCTGTATGGAGCCTGCCGCTGTTATCCGGGCCTTTTCCTGGCCGAGGATACCTCCTGCAATTTTAATATTTCCGCCTGCATTGATGACGACTCTGCCCACACTCATGGCAACCGTGACATCTTCTCCGGCGTGTACTTCAAACCCGTCACCCACCTCACCATTGACCACCACGGAGCCGTTGAAACGCACATTACCCGTGGTTGAATCCACTTTGTCAACCACATAGACCGGCTCAACAAGGATTTGAGATTCTTGCCAGACAACCATTCCGTCAATGGAGGCAATGAATTTGTTCCCGTCTTCTGAGACCTCGATATTTTTTCCACCGGGGAGTTTTCCCGGCGCCCCAACCTTGCCGAGTATCTCTTCGCCCTTTACCGACATGCCGCTCCTGCCGATTTCCGGGGGAACAAGTTCACACAGGATATCTCCTGCCTTGACGTTGTCGATGAGGTTCATATCCTTGATATTGACCCTGCCGGATGAATCCTCTTTCAGTTTTGCCGTTCTCCCGTCTTTGTTGAAATAGTACTTGACGTAGCCGTCTTTTCCTTCAGCGGGTTTTTCGCCTTTGGCTATGGTGACCCATTTATTAACAGGTTTTTCATGGGCTATCTGGCTTATCACCTCATTCCATATGCCATAGGACACCCCTGCTTCACTGAGTTTTTCATGGATATCGGATGCGCTCAGAGAGGTGATCTGATCTGTGCGTGGAACAACCTTGATGCTTGCAACAAGGTCTCCCTGAGATATACTGACTTCTATGTTGTATTCTGTCTCCACACATACCTGATTCGGATTCGCGCAGATAAAACTTTAAACGAAGATATAATTTTCTCAAGACATCCAATTTATTGAAATAGCTTATAAATAATGAGGACTTTTCCCTTGACTTCTCTGACCCCCATTCATTACATTTTTTGTCATACCATATGATAAGGAAGTACATGAAATGAGGGTTTCCGACATTGCAGCAATGGATATCAAGGGCTTTCTCGATGAAGAAGAAGGAATGAGGCTGTATGATCTGGCCAGGGAGGCTTCTTCCATGGGGCCTTGCCTGGAGATTGGTGGGTACTGCGGAAAATCGACGGTTTTCCTGGGGCTGGGATGTAAGACCAGGGGCGGCGTACTGTATTCCATAGATCATCACCGGGGTTCCGAGGAACAGCAGCCGGGCCAGGAGTATTTTGATCCGGAACTCTATGATGAACTCTCAGGTAAGATAGACACCTTCCGTCTCTTTCGAAAAGCCATCGAATCGTCAGGCCTTGAGAGCACAGTGGTACCTGTTGTTGCGTCTTCAGAGCTGGTGGCACGTATGTGGTCAACCCCGCTTGCCCTGGTGTTTATCGATGGCGGGCACAGCTACCCGGGGGCATATACCGACTATACCTCGTGGATGCAGCATGTTATTCCCGGAGGGTACCTGGCCATACACGATATTTTTCCTGATCCGAACCTGGGTGGTCAGGCACCATACTACATCTATAACCTGGCGAAGGGATCAGGGTTGTTCGTGGAGACGCCCATGACCAAGACCCTGGGCGTTCTGCAGAGGATCAGGACCGGAGAGGTGCCCGAGCACATCAGAACGTTACGGGACTGGTGATATCTCCAGGCTGTTATTGAAGGTCCAGTACCATTGCAGGCCATCCCGGTTTTGTTTATGTTTGATGTACCCTGCCTGGATGAGACTCTTCAACGTGCGATCCACAAGCCCTGCATCCATTTTCGTGGTTTCAGTAATATTATTAATAAGAGAAGAGGCAGGCTCATCCCCTTCATAAGGAAGCAGGGGCGCATCATCTATGAGATCTTCGGACAGGAGGGTATAGATGAGGTTCATTCTATGGTAGCCTTCAATCATGAAGAATTCCTCTTCCGTGCAGGTTCCCTGCCGGTATCGGATTTCCATGGCCTGTGTTTTTATCTTATGTTCCCCGTAGATGTTTTCAACAAAGTCATCCATCTCCTTCGGGGTCAGACGAGAGGTCTGTACAATGGCCTTATTGGCATCATAACGGTTCCAATCGTCCGTGAGGATTTCCAGATCGTAGTTTTCCAACTCCTCCCGGACCGTTGTCCCGGGGAAGGGTGAAAGGAAGTGGTATCCGTGCTCAATATCCAGTTCTTCCGCAAATCGCCTGGTATCCTTAAGCGTTTGCGGTGATTCTCCGGGCAGGCCCACCATGAATGAGGCATGGGTTCTCAACCCGACCTGCTTGCAGGCATCTACCGCTTTTTTTGCCTGATCGAGGGTGATGCCCTTTTTTACCCGTTTGAGCATCTCTGTGTTGCCGGATTCGATCCCAAAGCTTATGCTGTCGCACCCGGCCTCCTTCATCACGGAGAGGATTTCCATATCGACGGTATTTACCCGGGCAAAGGCGCTCCAGGTAAATTTGACCCCTCTGTTCATGATCTCTTCGCAAAGTGCCATCACCCGTTGTTTATTTGCCGTAAAGAGATCATCGGCAATATTTATCCGGGTGAATCCGTAATCGAGTATATGTTCAATCTCGTCCACTACCAGCCTGGGTGTTCTGTGGCGTCCCTTATAACCCACCATACGTCTGCCGAGGCAGAATATGCATTTGTTCGGACATCCACGACTGGTGATAATGCTTACCGGGAAGCCGAGGGCGAGATATCTGGACATGGGCAGGAGGTGCCTTGCCGGCAGCGGCACGGAGTCAAGATCATGGATGAGTTCCCTCTCAGGGGTGATGAAAATTTCGTCGTCTTTGCAAAAGGCTATTCCCTTGACCTTTTCCCATTCATGCCGTGAGGTAAGGACCGGTACGAGTTCGGCGAGGGTCTGTTCTCCTTCGCCGATCACGATGAGGTCCAGTTCGGGGTAGTTCGAGAAGGTGGCCGGGGCATCAAAAGATACATGCGGACCGCCCATCATGGTGATGATATCCGGGTTATGTTTTTTTGCGTCCTGCAGGATGCGAATTGCCCCGAGAAAGTTCATGGTCACGGATGTCGTTCCCACGACATCGGGCGCAAAGGCATCAAGTGAGGCCGCTAGTTTTTCAGGGGTGTATCTGCTGACAATATAATCGAGGATGATCACGTCTGCACCTGCTGCTTCACAGGCAGCGGCAACATAGCTTAATCCAAGGGGAGGTGATGGAGCCTCTTCCAGGGGGTATGGCGGGGCAATGAGTGCAATCTTCATAGATGGCTCCTAACAACCTTTTGCGGGAAAGACCAGGGATCTTAACCAACCGATGAATGTGTTACCCTTAAGCATGGTTCTGTCGATTTCATCAATATCAGATGCGAGTTTCTCCGGGTCGGCAAACCAGTCGGCCCTTGTTGTCACCGGGTGGTCCTTGTCGAGCGTCTTGACGATAACGGCAGGATTGCCTGCGGCGATAGTATTTTCCGGGACGTCCCGGGTAACAACCGACCCGGCGCCGATGATAGAGTTGTCGCCAATGGTCACACCCTTGCAGACGATAGCACTGTCGCCGATCCAGACATTATTGCCTATGCATACCGGGGAGGTTTTCCCGATATAGTCTAATCGGTCGTAAAGGCCATGCCAGTCTGCATCGGTTATGTATACGCTGCTGGCCAGCATACAACTGTCTCCGATGGTGATGGATGTCGCGGCGCTTATCCTCACCCCGGGGCAGATCAGGCAGTAGTTACCGATACGGATAAGTGCCTCGGTGTCCTTCTCGGCCCAGACCGTGAATCTCACCTTGTTTTCGGGTGTGGTAATGACATTTACGTGATCCCCCAGGTCTATTGGCCACCCGAACACCTTTATGTGCCAGGGTTTCATGAACGTGCCCCCCGTGCCAAGGTGCCTGAAATGAGGCCTGAGAAAATGATCCACATACCAGTCGCGAAAACGCAGATCAAATTTTTTCATGTAGTATGGTCGATAATCCCGAATCAATGAAGTTTATCCTCTCATATCCTGGGCACTTGAACAGAATGCATCCTGGATGCTGAATACCGGGTGATTTTTTTTCAGGAATCGGTACATGTGTGACTTTGCTCCCTGGCCGATCTCCCAGAAGGAATGGTTGAAGAGCTGGGACGCTGAGGTAATATTATACAGGGCATCTGCGGCCATCATGATTGCGGCATTGGTCCACGAGAGCTTTTCTTCGGTCCAGACAACCATATCCGGGAATGTCACCCCGCAGTAAAAGGTTCCGTCGTCATACCTTTTATTGAGGATCCAGGAAAGGAGTGTCTCTGCGAGCTTGTTTTCTCCCATGGCAGCAAGGGCGATGACGAGTTCCGATGTCTCTGCCATGGTAATCCATGGACTGTCGGACACGCATCTCGCGCCGAGCCCTTCCACAACGAATTTGTTCCAGAATTTATCTATGCGGTTTTTTGCTTCATTCCCGGTTAGGGCGCCGCACAGAACAGGATAGAACCAGTCCATGGAATAGCGCGATTTACTCTTGTTGAACAGATAGGGCCGGTAACGGAGAGCTTCCCCGAGCCTGTGAAGTGCTTCCTGCCAGAGAGGTCTGCTCTCACCGAGGAGCAGGGCAAGAACCAGGGCGCATTTGAGGCTCATGTAGATGGAACTCGATCCGGTCAGGAGCGACATGGGGTCTATGGTTCCCTGTGCATTTCTCGCCCAGTAGATCTCTCCGCCCATGCCCTGGAGACCGACTGCGTAGTCGATACCCGCAGATACGCTGGGCCAGATATACTCGAGGAAAGGCCGGTCCTGAGTAATGAGGAAATAGTGAAAAACCCCGACAGCGATGTAGGACGAATGGTTGGATTCCTTTGTCAGATCAAGGGGTTTGCCGTCTTTATAGGAGGCGTGCCAGCTTCCGTCAGCCAGCTGTGTGGATGCCAGCCATTCAAAGGCCATGCGAGCCTCTTCCAAGTACCCCCCGATACTTAAGCCGATAGCAGACTCGACATGGTCCCAGGGGTCGGTTTTTCCTCCGGCATACCATGGTATTTCCCCGGTATCGCGCTGTACCTGGGCAATCGATGCCGCAAGCACATCGATATCGACAGGATATGAATACCTGTCGGGGGAGAGTTTCAGTTCCATATCAGTCACCTTTCCTTAAATATATTACAATACTCTTCGAGATGAACGGGTTCAGTATTTTGTCGAGTGTCCTGGTGAGAAGCGGTTTCTTTATGATGTCCCACACCAGGAACTTATGGTAGAGTTTCACCGGCAGTGATTCGTCGTTCTTATGCCCCACAAGGCATTTCAGCCACCAGTAGGGGCTGTGAAGCGCATGTGCTCTGCCGCACTCGATACACCGGGTTCCTGCACTCTCCAGTAATTCAATGAGCTCGTGTTTCTTGAATATCCTTATGTGGCCTCCCTCTTCGTTGTGGTATTCCTTTGACAGTGCCCAGCAGATGCGCTCCGGCAGGTAGCGGGGTACACTGACCACGAGAGATCTGCCCGGTTTGAGCACGCGGATGATCTCCCTGA
>CAYRCP010000005.1:0-41453 GCA_964422755.1 uncultured Bacteriovoracaceae bacterium
CATCACCCACCGATGATGCGCTGCGGCCGCAGTGCATCCCGTAATAACAGCCGGACATGGCGATCAGGACTGCAAAGACGGCACTCTTGATAAACCCGATGGAAAACTGAGTCAAAGTGAGAGCCTGTAGGGTTTGATCGTAGTACTGGGTGATGGAGAGATCGAACATGCCGATGCCTATGAGCGCACCACCGACGATCCCTACGATGTCGGAATATAAACACAGCAGCGGCACCATGAGCACCAGGGCGATTATCCGGGGCATGACCAGAAACTCTATGGGCGATATGCCCAGCGTCCTGAAGGCATCTATCTCCTCGTTTACCTCCATGGAGCCGAGTTGTGCGGCAAACGCGGCGCCGGTGCGGCCCATCATGATGATGGCGGTCATCAGGGCCCCCATTTCTCGCGCCATGGCGATTGCCACAACATTGGCAATGTATATCTCGGCTCCGAACAGCCGCAACTGAACAATGCCGACAAAAGCGACAATCACCCCCACCAGGGCGCTGATCAATGATACAATCGGCAGCGCCTGCGGGCCGCATTCTCCGATGGTGAGCACCATGTCCGAGGTTCGGAAACTGGCCCTGCCCATGAACAGGTTTATGAATGCGAAAAATGTCTCCCCGATAAAGGCAAACATCCCGGCGGTAGACTCTATGATGCCCAGTGTGGTCTTTCCTATGCGGGCGAGGAACGGTTCGATGGGTTCTTGCCCTCGCGCCGCTTTCTTCTCCAGCGCTTCCAGGGCAAGGGCCAGGAGTCTCCGGACTCCTGTGGGCAGACCATCTCTCTCTACCGAGATGCCTGCCTGTGCGCACAGCTCGATAACCTTGATAAGAAACGTGAGCAGGGTGCTGTCCCAGCGTGCAAGTTCTGTGGAATCGAAGAAGATGGTCTTCAGGTGCGTCTGTGCAGAGACCTGTACGTACACGTCCGGCGCTGACGGCAGGTCCTGCCCGATTTCCCAGGCACCGGAAATCCGCATCAGCAACGTGTCCTCAGATGGCCTGTCAAAGCTTATAAGACCCTGAGTTTGTAGTTTGTCTTTTTGAATAGTCATGTATTATGCATGTGCCCTATGTCCATATAGACAGTAGTCATGATAAAGAGATCGTCTTGTTGTTTTCAATACATTACAATTAAAAGCATTATTATTAGGAATATAGATAATTCAATGGAAAATCAAATGAAAAGAAAAACGCGCTGCCTGTTTAAGAGCATATATATTGTCCGTAACATGTTGAATAAAAAGAATAAATTAAGAAAAACCAGTGTAATTTATTCTTGCAATCTTTCAATGAGATAGAATCACGTGATACGGGATTGCTTAGCCCACAATGACCATCGAGAAATTTGTTGCGAGTTAGTCTGGAAACAACGGATGATTTGATTATAGTTGCCACAGGGTGAAGGGATTATTATAAGTATGCAGAAGTATGAGAGGAGAAAAAATGAAACTCAAGCGACAATTGGGCCTGCTGGACGTGATCAGTATTTCGAGCGGAGCCATGCTCTCGGGGCTGTTCATTCTTCCCGGCCTTGCGTATATGATAAGCGGCCCGGGAGTTATCATGTCGTACGTGCTTGCAGGGCTTCTGGCAATTACCGGGATGCTGAGCCAGGCTGAGCTGACATCTGCCATGCCAAAGGCCGGGGGTGCCTATTTCTTTGTCTCCCGCAGCATGGGGCCTTCGGTGGGAACGATATACGGAATGATCACCTGGCTGTCGCTGTGCCTCAAGAGTGCCATGGAATTATTCGCGGTCTCTATCTTCGCGGCTGTCTTTTTCAACTTGAATATGCTCTTTGTTGCCGTGGTGCTCTGCGTGGTGTTCCTTGTCATTAACCTCCTGGGCATAAAGGAAGCCGGGGGGATACAGTCGGTTCTCGTGATTGCCATAATCGTATCGCTTATCGTCTATGTTTTTAAAGGGACGCCCCAGGTACACGCCGGCAACTTTGAACCATTTGCCCATGGCGGCGTACATGGGATTGTGGCCGGTGCAGGGTTTCTGTTTGTTTCGTTCGGTGGGCTGCTCAAGATCGCAAGCATAGCAGAGGAAGTGAAGGACCCGGGAACGATTCTGCCCAAGGGGATGATCATCTCCCTTGCGATAGTCGGACTGATGTATGTGAGTGTGATTTTTATCACCATCGGTGTTGTAACGCCCGAAGCGCTCAGCGGTTCCCTGACTCCGGTATCCATTGGGGCACAGGCATTTCTGGGGAGCACGGGGTGGGTTGTGTTTCACATCGTTGCCATACTATCCGTCCTGACCGCAGCGAATGCAGGGATCATGGCGGCATCGCGGTATCCTCTGGCTTTAAGCCGTGACGGGCTGCTTCCGGAGATGTTCTCGCATATCAACAACCGGTTTAACACCCCCCATGTATCCATCATTATCACCGGCGTTCTTATCGTGTCTGCCATGTTTTTCAAACTGGAATTCATTATCAAGGCTGCCTCCAGTGTGCTGATCCTTACCTATGCCTTTTCCTGCATAGCCATTATCATCATGAGGGAAAGCCGGCTGCAGAACTACCGGCCTCATTTTAAGACCCCGCTGTATCCCTGGATTCAGATCGTGGGTATTTTCGGGTTTGCCACCCTGCTGTTTCAGACAGGCATTGCCAGTGTCATGATCGCCTTGCTGATTCTGCTGAGCGGGGGATTGCTCCAGTGGTACTACGGCAGTATCGGGATCAACAAGGAGTTCGCCCTCCTGCACCTCATCGAGCGGGTGAGTGAAAGAGACTATACCGATCATGTACTGGAGACCGAACTGAAAGAGATAATCCATGAGCGGGACAATATATCCAGGGACAGCTTTGATCACCTTATCGATGAGTGTTCGGTTTTAGATATCGAGGGGCCCATGGAACAGCAGGATTTTTTCGATCTTGTTGCCGGGAGTCTGTGGGAAAAGCTCAATGTGAAACAGGCAAGACTCAAGAAGATGCTCGTCGAAAGAGAAGAGGAAAGCTCGACGGTATTGAGCCCGTTTCTTGCCATACCTCATGTGATTATCAAGGGCAGGGATGTCTTTGAAATCCTCATAGCGCGGTGCAGGGAAGGGATCGTATTTTCCGAGGACTTCCCCCGCGTGCATGCAGTTTTCGTGCTGATCGGAACACAGGATACGAGGTCCGTACACCTGCACTCACTTGCGGCTATCGCACAGATCTTCCAGGATGCTGATTTTGAGAAGCGGTGGATGAATGCAAAGAACGAAAAGTCGCTGCGTGATATCATTCACCTCTCCCAGCGCAAACGGCAGACGTAAGCAAGACAAAAAAATGGAGTGATGGGAGAGTTAGAAAAAACTGGAGTAGTGGAGTGTTGGAGTGTTGGTAAAAAACGGGATAAAAAAGATTCAGGAGAGAAGTCTTGTTGGGTTAGCTCTGGATAAGCCAACTGCTGTCATTGCTTTATCCTCCGTGGCCGGTGAAGCAATCTCGATAACACTCTGATTCTGAATACTATTTCTTAAATAAACCTGGTGTTTCGTCAATGTTAAATTGATAGGCGGATATTCCCCCTCGCCGTTACCCTCTCCCCCGTTTCCGGAGGAGAAGGTAATAGGGCCCGAAATAAACTCTCGCGGGTTGTCTTTCCAATACTCCATTTCTCCAGTACTCCAATTGATTAACACTCCATCACTCCAGTACTCCAATAGTTCTCTCCTAATACTGCACCTCTTCACAGCAGGCCTGATGCCATGTCCTATGGAGGATCTGTGTTCAGGGAGAGTATGCTGTCGATCACGTGCTGTTTGGCAAAATGGCCGCCAGTCATATAGAACATGGCGTCTTCTCTCCCCAGGAGCTTCTTCCTGATTGTTGTTGGTGAGAGTCCCTGGGCGTGAAGGTCCATGACCTTTTCCATGAGTTTTTCCATCGAGCCAATTTTAGAGAGAAGTGCAGCTTTGCCGTCTTGAACAATACCCTTGAGGCAGCAGAACAGGGTTGAAAAATCCAGGTCTGCCAGTTTCTTCAGGGAAGACAGAATAGCATGAAAGTCCTCGTCTGCCCTGAGGTATCGTACAATCCTGCCGCAGAAGATATCCCCGGTAAAGAGCCACCTGTTCTCGGGTTCCAGCAGGCAGATATGATCCGGGCAATGGCCGGGGGTGGGGATCACTTCAAAGGTATGACCTGCGCAGGTAATACGCTTATTAAGGGGTTGTCCCAGGGAAGGCTCGGGCCAGTCCCAGACAAATCGCTGGTAAAGATGCAGGCCGATATCATGGGGGGCTTCGAGATAGCTCAGTGCATCACGAGGTGCATAGATGGTTGTATTGAATCTGCTTTGGAAAAAGTGATTGTTGCCGATGTGATCCTCATGGTGGTGAGTGTTGATGATGGTTGTAATGGGTTTTCCCTCCAATGCGTGCGCGAATTCCTGTTGCGCATAGATTGTTCCCGTGTCGATGAGTGTGTCACCTACCAGGAAGGCATGGACAGCATACGGGACAAAGGAGCCGATACTCCTTCCCATGCAGTATGATGTGACGCTGCCTGATTGTTTTGCCTTGAGCATACCCGGGAACTCCTGTGTTATTTATCCTGCTGATCCATGGTCTTTTCTATCTTTTGGATGTTTGTTAATATCCTTGATAGATACTCTTCGAACCGGTCAATCTCCGAAGGCGTAAACCCATGGTAGAAGAGCTGCGTGATCTCGCTGGAGACCCTGGCATAGAGGCCTTGAAGCTCTTTGTCCTTTTGTGTGGTCTTAATCATGATCTTGCGGCGGTCTGATTTTGAGGGCACACGCGTGATATGGCCGGTATCCTCGAGCCTGTCCAGCATGCTTGTGAGTGTGGATTTTTTCAGCTGGGTTTCCTGTGCAAGTTCCTGAATGGAAATATTGTCCCTCTGCCAGAGAACGAACATGATCCTTCCCTGGGCCGGGGTGAAGTGATCGATGTGGTATTGTTTTAACTTTCTGGTAAATATGCGGCCTGCTACCTGGTGCATTTTTGAAACGAGAAAAGCCCCTTGTCTCTGATTTTTCATGCCATACCTCTATCATTCACCATGGCTGATTCCTGCAGCCTTCATCTGCGGTAAATAGTACTAGCTAGTACTATACGAACTAGAACTTATGTCAAGAGGAAACCTGGACCATGGGTGAACAAGAGCTGCCCGGAAAACCGGGAAGGGCTGCCGGGACGCCCGGTCTCTTATCATGCCTGCTGAACAGGTTGATAAAGAGCGATGGTAACTATTCAGGTGGGACGGATAACTAGTTAAGACTGCCCAGAAAAGCGGGAATATAGTACACTTTGAAGGCATGTCTGATGCGAAGATTTGCTGTTTTTTCGCTAAAGTGCTGGAAAAAGTACTTCGGACTCCTTCAGCCTTCAACCGCAATTCTTGGGATGCGTGGTGAGATATTCGTCACGATCTCGTAATTGATGGTGCCGAGTCTGCCTGCAAGCTCGTCTGCCGTGATGGTCTCGCTGCCCTGCCTGCCGATAATCACGACTTCATCACCAGATTCGACCTTTCCCCGCAGTGCAGTTACATCAATAAGGCATTGATCCATACAGATTCTCCCAACCTGGGGACAGCGCCTGCCGCGAACCAGAACATCAAGTTTGTTGGATAAGAGCCTGCTCAAACCGTCGCCATATCCCACCGGGATCGAGGCGATCAGGGACGGCTTGTCCGTATGGTGGATATGACCGTAACTCAGTCCTGCTCCGGCGGGAACCTCCTTGAGAAAGACGATTCCCGTCTTCCATTCAAGTACGGCTCGGAGTTCATGTACCTTTTGATTTTGTATCGCAGGTGAAGGCTTGAGGCCATAGATCGATATTCCCGGACGGGCAGCATCGAGATGCGCCTCGGGAAGATCGAAGATGGCAGCACTGTTGGCAACATGATAAAACCCTATCCCGTAGCTGCTTGAGGCCTTTTTCACCTCGAGAAATGTTTGTGTCTGCCGGCGCGAAAAGGCTTTGTCCTCTTCGTCGGCACGGGGAAAATGGCTCATGATCCCCTTTACGCGCACACCGGGATATGCCCTGCTGCGCTCGAGAAAATCAGGTACATCTTCAGGCCGGATGCCGACCCGGCCCATGCCGGTATCGATCTTGAGGTGGACTTCAACGGGTTTGTTCACTTTTGCAGCGGCAAGAGAAAGGCTTTTCATCATTTCAAGGGTGCAGACAACGGGCTCGAAACCATGTTGAACCACATATCCAGCGTTTTCCGGCAGGTTGGGCGTCAGGATGATAAACCGTGCATTAATCTCCTTTTCAACAAGCTCGACTGCCTCCGGGATATGTGCGACACACAGGGTGGAATACCCCTTCGCCACCAGATGGCGGCCGATGATCTCTGCACCATGTCCGTAGGCGTTTGCCTTTATGGCGGGCCAGAGCGGTCGTTTTCCTGCAAGCTCCTGCAACAGATCCATGTTGTGACTCAAATTATCGAGACGAATACATGCCCGGGTGAGATGATTCTTACAATGATCAGGGATAGTTATGCCCTGAGTGAAAACCTCTTGTTTCATATTCTCTGCCTCTCGCTGCGTGATTATTGCACCTTCTGGGTTAACCTTCTTACTATGAGATTCGACATTCAAGCACAACTAGTTTGTCTGTTCTTTGTCGCTGATGCAACAGGAAACTTTGCCCTGGCCGGTTTGGATGCTGCCTTGAATGTATTCTTGGCCAATATTGATCTGTAAGACTCAGGTAAATGAATTTATTTGATAAATTAATAAAACTCCGCTATACCTACAACAAGTATATGACCTTGAACCATGAGAATCATAATGCATGGTTGTTGTGTGGTTATAAATTTATTTATGGTGTTTGTTTGCTGTTAAGGGCTTTGATGAATATAACGAAATGGATGAAGAAGATGATGTGGATACCTGCGTGGTTTTAAGCCATAAGTAATCCAAATATCTGAATAAAAAAGTATCGCATCGTGGAGGAAGATGATGATTGTAGGTGTGCTCAAAGAGATCAAGGAAGAAGAAAACCGGGTTTCCATGACCCCCGCAGGGGTAGAGGTCATGAAACATAACGGACATGTGGTGCTCGTGGAAAAGGATGCCGGCATCGGCAGCGGATTCAGTGATGCCTCCTACAGTGAAGCAGGTGCCGAGATTGTCGGGACGGCACAGGAGATTTATGATCGTGCTGGTATGGTCATGCGCGTGAAAGAGCCCATGCCGGGTGAGTATGATTTTCTCCGTCCCGATCAGATATTGTTTGCGTATCTTCATCTGGCCGCCGATGAGGGGTTGACCAATGCGCTGCTTGACAGCGGGACCATAAGTATCGCCTATGAAACCATCCAGAAAGAGGATGGTTCTCTTCCTCTGCTGACGCCGATGAGCGAGGTGGCAGGCAGAATGGGAATCCTGCAGGGGGCTAAATACCTGGAAATGGAGCATGGCGGCCACGGAATGCTTCTCGGCGGCGTCCCCGGGGTTGATCCGGGTACCGTAGTTATCATCGGCGGCGGTGTAGTGGGTACGAACGCGGCAAAAATGGCCTGCGGCCTTGGGGCCAGAGTCTATATCTTTGATATGAATCTGGATCGCCTCCGATACCTGAATGATATCATGCCGAAAAACTGTATCCCTCTCATGGCAAGCCCGGCAGAGATTCGTGATCAGGTGAGTAGGGCGGATGTCGTTGTGGGTGCTGTTCTCAATGTCGGTGCAAAGACGCCAAAACTCGTGACCCGAGATATGCTCAAGACCATGAAGAAGGGTGCTGTACTTGTTGATGTGGCCATCGATCAGGGAGGATGCTTTGAGACTTCCAAGCCGACAACCCATCGCGATCCGATCTTCACGGTCGAGGGTGTCGTGCATTACTGCGTTGCGAACATGCCGGGAGTTGTGCCAAAAACCTCTACGCTTGCCTTGACTAATGCAACGCTGCCCTATGTCGTGGAAATCGCGAACAAGGGCTGGCTCGGGGCCATGAAGGAAAACCCGGAAATCAGACTGGGGGCGAATATCGTAAAAGGAAAGATTGCCTGCAAGGGCGTTGCCGAAGCCTTCGACCTGGAATATACTCCGGTGGAGACGTTTTTCTGATCCGTCTTCACGACCGCCCACGTCTTCGCTCGATGCTATGGCGGTCACGTTGCCGGAGAAAGGAGCATGGGCTCAATTCCCTGCAGCGTGTCGAATATGCCGCTGCTTTCTTGTAACGCCCAACAGGCATGCCGGTTGGGCACAACCAAGGATGAAAAAATGCCCTTGGGGTGCTCAAGGCTGTTAGAAATACATCTAAGCCTGCCCCCCCCAAAAACCCTAAAATTCCTACAGCCAGCTGGCTGTAGGAATTTTATTTTCATATTAAGGAACAGGGTCCGTGGGCTCGCCCACGGGGGCATGCCATCGATTCAGGGAACCAGGAGCATGCCCTTTTGTTTGGCCTTATTGTAGTACCTTCTGCCGTAATAATTCTGGTATGCCCATACAAGCCGGAACAATCGCGGCAGATTCGGGATCCAGAACGAAGTGGAAAATCCCAGCGAGGGCGTGACCCGGCCGGGGGTAATATCTGCAGTGATCATGCCTTCTCCATCTTCCCGGGTCATGCGGGCAACAATAACCCCGGATCTGTCGACTATCTGTGTCTCGCCCAGGTAATGGGAAGAATAGGGCACACCCGGCATGAGAGGCATGTGGGCGTTGAACTCTCCGGCATGAGCAGCATGAACCACGGCCACGCCCAGCATCCGGGCGAGGGTTGCCGGTGTTGATGACATGATCTTTTTGTTCTTCCTGTGATGCCACTTCCAGAAGCCTTGCGGTGGCCAGTCCCGGGGAATGCTCCACCAGCAGGATCCGCCCACAATGAGGTCCACTCTTCCCAGCAGTCGCTCTACCGTCTGGTTGCGGATAAACTCCCAGCATAATACTGCACCGACAGGTCCGAGCGGCGTGGAGAGGACCCCGTCGTCATCGCCTCCCTTGTAGTAACAGTTTTCCCACATGGTGGGCTGGTCTTTGTCATGATAAGCTGCGGCCCCGTCCGGCATGGCGAGGACAAAGGTGTTGTACAGATCTGTCTGCCGTGATGCCAGGAATGAACCGCCCACATATGCATGGTGCTTGCGTGCCATCCTCGTGAGGAGGTCGTGGGCCTTACCTTGAAGAGGAAGGGCCGCCCTAAGCAGTGATGGATGAAAGGCCATGGCGCTGGTGAAGAATTCAGGCACCATGATGAGGGACGAGCCCGCCTGTGCAGCCTTATCTATGAGTTTTTCTGCCTTTTCAAGATTTGACTCGATGTTTCCAAGTTCGGCCTTCATCTGGATTGCAGCCGCTTTTATGGGTTTGTTCATGTCCAACACCTTTACATTAAAAAGAATAACAGGGGAATGCGCAATGTTTACAGAGCGTGCATAAATCATCAAAGGAAAACCGATGACCATGTGTTGTGTTTAAAGGCTGCCGAGAACAGCCAACCTCGTTGGGGGGGGTACCACATATAATGCGTTGCGTGTGTGAGAGGTGCCGCTCACGCACGCAACGCTCATTCTCACGTCTATGCGGTCTTTCGTGACAGTTTTTTTAACTTGTTGATCCGGCGCCTTAAGATTTCGGCTTTGTTCTTTTCCTTTGCCCCCTGCGCAGCATTCTTATCCTGTTTCAGGGTCTTGATCTTCTGCTTGATCTGAGCCTTGGTCATCGCGACCTTTTTAGCCTTGACCGGGGCCTTCTTCTTTGCCGGTTTTTCGACCACGATTCCGCGCGCTTCGCTGATGAATGCAACGAGTTCATCCTTTTTCATGTCCCTGACAGCAATTGTTTCATGATCATGCGGGATCTCGAGTGCTATCTCTTTGAGGTCTTTAACGGTCATTTTCTCCAGAGGTTTGTCTTCCTTGTGCTGGTTTTTCTTGGTTTCTTCCGTCATGTTTTTTCTCCCTCCTGTGCTTCAGAACTAGTTTTCACCATAACCTGGTCGTATCCATCGCAGTGCAGGCATTATTGTAAGATACGAAATCCCATTTCAATCTATCATATCATTTTAACCAATTACCGCAATTCGAACAACTTAAAAATCAATCCGTCTTCGCGTCCGCTTCCGGCCCCGGCTTGCCTCTATGCCGGACAAGATGCCGCTGCATTCACCGCAGCTTGTCAAGGATCCCACCGGTTTTTGCGGGGCCTGAGGGTAAGGATCCAAGGCTTGCCCCGGGCTTCATACCATTGATCGGCGTGACATCATTGCCGTGTTTTTATGCGAAAGCAAAAACGTGCCATGCTCTGTGCGCGTAGTTTCATGGGGCCTGCGGTCATACCACGATGAGCAGTTGGACATCGCATACGTTCGTGTTTGTGGGGCCGGTGATGAGAAGCCCACCAAGCTTGTCAAAGAAGTGGTATGCGTCATTGTTGTCCAGATAAACCGACGGATTGAGTCCAAGTTGATGTATCGCATTCTTCATATCATACCATACACATGCACCGGCTGCGTCTGTGGGACCGTCATTTCCGTCCGTACCGCCGGAGAGGAAATAGATGTTGCCGAAATCCTCGCAGGTTTCCAGCAGGTCGATGAGAAATGCGAGAGCCATCTCCTGGTTTCTCCCGCCTTTGCCTTTCCCTTTGATGGTGACCGTGGTTTCTCCTCCGGCAACAATGAGTGCCGGTTTTTTAAAGTCAGTGGCATGCACATCGGTATCTTTTGCCACAGCAGTGAAGAACCTCGCAATGTCTTTTGCCTCTCCCGAGAGGGAGGATGTGAGAAAGTATGCATTGTATCCCAGCGATGCCCCATGGTCGCGTGCTTCCCTGCAGGCTGCCGCGTTATTGCCCAGGAGAATGTTTGTCACATTTGCAAATACCGGGTCGCCTTTTTTCGGGGTGTCGGGAGCATCTCCGGCAAGCCCCGCCTGGATCAGCCTGACGATGGATGCAGGCATCTTATCCTGGATATGATATTTTTCTATGATGCCCTGGGCCTGGGAGAACGTGGTGTCATCCGCAACGGTGATTCCGGAGGCAATGGTGTCGAGCCTGTCTCCGATCACATCGGATAAGATGATATTGATCATCCTGGCAGGGTAGGAGACCCTGGCAAAGTGCCCGCCTTTAACGCGGGAGATATGTTTGCGGATGCAGTTGATCTCTTTGATATCCGCCCCGCAGTCTAAAAGGACCTTGGTCATCCC
This sequence comes from uncultured Bacteriovoracaceae bacterium, assembly GCA_964422755.1. Taxonomy (GTDB): domain Bacteria; phylum Desulfobacterota; class Desulfomonilia; order UBA1062; family UBA1062; genus DSAD01. Next base: position 11,176 of record CAYRCP010000005.1, read on the forward strand.
CTGTATATCTTTGAGCGCGATACCTTCTGCGGGAAGGCTGAAAAGGGCTGAGCCTCCTCCTGAGACAAGGTTGATGATGAGCGTTTTCTCATCGGCGTCTTGGGCGAGTTTGTAGAGCACCCCCGCGCCTTTGATGCTGTTTTCATCAGGGATGGGATGAGCGGCTTCCATCACATCGATAATTTTGAGTTTTTCTCCGTGTCCGTATTTTGTGATAACGGATCCGAAGGAGATTCTCTGCCCCAGGATTTCTTCAATCGCCTTGCCCATCTTGGATGAGGCCTTGCCGATACCCAGGACGAGAATATTATTATAGTTTCTCAGGTCTTCCTGTATGCTCTTTCCGTCATAATGAATGACAAGAGTGTCTCCTTCCAGATGCATGTTCTGCGTGATCATCTTGAAAGGATCGACTTTTTCTACAGCCTTGGAAAAGATATTCTTGATATCTTCTTTGGGGTTCATGCCTGCTCCTTCAGTGCCTTTCCATGGTATTTCTTTTTGCCTCTTTGTTGATATGGAATTCGGCCTTGTTAAGATTTCTTTTTATTATCGGAAGATCTGAATATGCAAGGGCTTTCTGGAAATACATTTTTGCTTTCAGGTATTTTTTTTCGTGATTAAGCGAAATGACGCCCAGGTTGTTGTAAATAAGGGGATTGTCCTTGTCATAATCAAGGGCCTGTTTAAAGAGCATTGAAGCTTCCTGCCATTGCTCGTTGTCGAGATGACTCGAAGCCTTCTCGAACATGGAATTGGCTTTGAGCATGTTGGAATACTGCCCGGAGTCGCGTGCAACAGCGATCTTTTTTCTGATCAGGGCAGCATCCTTTTCATCAACGCAGTGTTCTATGGCCTTGTTTAGAAACGCCACGGCCTTCGAGGAATTATTATTCACGTAATAGAGTTCACCCAGGGTCTTGAGGACCTCGTAGCGCTCACCCGATATGCTGAGTTCGTCCAGAAGGTGTTTCTCGGCCAATGCATACTGCCTTGACCCGATCAGGCTTACTGCATAATTATAGTGAACCCCCCGGTCTTGCGGGTTGGCATCCACGATCTTTTTGAAATAGTAGGAGGCCTTTCGGTAGTCCTGTATCCCCAGAGCATTGAAGGCAAATCGCTCAAAGAGCTTCTGCAGGATTCTATTCATGTCCTTGCGTAACCGCCTCAAAAGCAAAAATCGGATATTCCATGCGTTATACACGGATCATAGATCGGGAAGACAGGGGAAACCTGCCTTCCCGATCTTGTTCTCTCTTGTCGCAGCAATCAGATGAACAGGGAGAGAATCGCTACCGTGATGATTGCCACGATTCCTTCAACAAGGGTTGCCGTTGTATATGCCCGGTACGCCACCGGCACCTCCATGTCAGAGAACTGTGAAACCACCCAGAAGTATGAGTCGTTCGCATGGGAGACGGTCATGGACCCTGCGCCGATGGCCAGAACGGTCAGTGCGGGGTTCAGTCCCAGTGATTCCAGCAGTGGTGCCATGATAGAGGCCGTCGTTATGATCGCAACCGTGGATGATCCCTGTGCTGTCTTGAGTGCTGCCGCTACGACGAAGGGAAGGAAGATTCCGAGATTATACCCGGAGAGCGTCTGTCCCAGGAATTCTCCCATGGGAGAGCCCTTGAGGATTGCTCCGAAAGCACCTCCAGCCCCGGTTATTGCAAGGATGAGCGCGGCATTTTTTACCCCCAGATCCATCCAGGAGCTGACTGCTTCCTTTTTCGATTCAGTCTTGACGAGGACCAGGGCGAGCAGAACACCAATGATCAGGGCGGTTACCGGATCTCCGATAAAGCTCAGGAACTTGGCAAGTCCTGCTTCGCCAAAGGGCTTTGTAGGGAAGTCTGCTACTGACTTGAAGAGGATCAGGACAATGGGGACGACGATGGGGGCAAAGGACAGCGTTGTTGAGGGGAGCTCCCCGTATTTCTGCATGAGGGAATCATAGGTTTCTTCCAGTACCGCATTTATCTCATAGCGTTTCGCAAATCCAACCGCCCAGAGATACCCGGCTATCATGGCCGGGATCGAAGCGATGAGTCCAAGACCGATCACCAGGCCGAGGTCGGCACCCAGGATACCTGCTGCTGCAATGGGGCCAGGCGTTGGCGGAACCAGGCAGTGCGTTGCATATAATCCCGTTGCCAGGGCCACCGCCATTACGGCCATGGACTTGCCGGTTTCTTCTGCCAGAGCCTTGTTCAGCGGGGTCAGAATAACAAAGCCGGAGTCACAGAACACGGGAATCGAGACAACGTAGCCTGCAATGCTCATTGCCAGGGGAGACCGCTCTTTTCCCACGACCTTGAGGATAGCATTTGTCATGGCAAGTGCAGCGCCGGTTTTTTCAAGGATGGTGCCGATGATAGTACCTGCGACGATGACGATGCCGATGTACCCGAGGGTTCCGCCGAAACCGTTCCTGATTGTCTTGACGATATCCGGCAAAGGCATTCCGACGAACAGACCATAGAGAAACGCCACGATGAGCAGTACTACGAAGGCATTCATGTGGTACCTTGCTGTCAAGAAGATGATAATCGCGATTGCAATCACAAGGTATATTAAGGCAATTCCTCCTGAAACCATAATACACCTCCTTTCGTGAAAACAAAAAAACGTTTTCGCAGTGCAAATCAAAAAAATCATTACATATTATAGATAGGTATTACCTAGTCTAATAACGAGTTTTAAGGGTATGTCAAGTAGTTAGGTAGCAGTATACGTATGTTATATGGTAGTTATCATTGATAACCGCATGGAATTGAGGGTTTTGTCCGTGGGGCTTGATCAGGATTATATTTTTTACTATTGATAACGAGAGCGTAGTTCTCTCAAAAGAGGCGCAAAACCATGGCAAAGATAAAGAGCACGCTGGATCTGGTCATGGAGAAGACCAAAAATCTGACCATGACCGATGCGGATAAGAAAAGGTTGCGGATAAAACAGGGGACTGACAAGGCGCGGGCATGGGTGACGGGATATATCGATGGAAAGATCACTGCTGCCGAGATGAGAAGGAACCTGGATGCAAACAGAGTGACACTCCCCGAGATCGGAGATATCCTTAAGCGGGAACTTGTTCAACGTGTTCGACCCGAGCACGATAATACGTTGATTCTCCATGCCCTTGAGCGGGTGTTTGATATCAGCGCGAAGCCTCTCGAAGAATTGATCGCGTCTGGTCGAACATATCTGGATGCAAACAGGCAGGAATATCTCGAACAGCTCGGTTCAGACCTGAAGAAGGATGGTATTTACGGCACATCGGTGGTGCCGAATTTAGACCAAAGCAGGCAGTGGCAGGATTTTATCCAGGAGGCGAGGGAGGATCTCGCTCGGAAGATCAACGAGGTTATAGATACTGGAACCAGTAGTCCCTGATCGCCCGGAAGTTTTCCGCAACAGCGGTTCTGCCTGATACGATATCCCCATGGCCGCTCAGGAGATACTCCACATCGAGCCCCATGATCTTCTTGATGCTCTCCTTTAGCTGGCTGCCGTTTCCTCCGGGCAGGTCTGTCCTGCCGATACCCTGCTGAAAAACCACATCACCGGTAAAGAGCACCTTGTTGGCTTTCCAGTACAGACAGATGGAGCCGGGTGTATGCCCCGGCGTCTCGATCACCTCGAAGAGTTCCGTGCCGATTGTCAGATCTCCTTGTTTAAGGAAGAAATCGGGCTTAGGGATTTGGTAGTAGCTGCCCTTGAGTTTGAGCAGATACTCATATTCGAGCAGATGCATGGTAAACTTGGTGGGGCTTGTAAAGGCCTCTACTGCTTCGAGATGATCGGGATGTCCATGGGTGGCCACGACGATATCTATCATGTCCGGTGAGATATTCAATGATGCAAGGCCGCCCAGGACATGGCCGAAGAGGTGCTTATGGCCAGGGTCTATGAGGATCTTCTTGCCGGAGTCTATGAGGTAGGAATTGCAGTTGTTCTGTGCATAATCCTGCCAGATGAATGCGTATAAGCCGTCAAAGATTTTTTCCATCATATCGTGCTCCTGTTCCCATAAGCAGTGATCTGGATTTTTCCCCGGTGCTCGATGTTATGACGATTTGCAGCAGCTACCCTTGTACATCTCCTTTCAGCCCTATGTCTTGTGCAACCCCGCGCATGCCCATGATCGTGTCTTCGATGAGTTCGGAAACCTCGATCCCGAGTATTTCGGCCCCTTTCGTGATGATGGACCGGTCCACCCCGGCGGCAAATGCCGGCGATTTCCATTTTTTCTTTACGGATTTAACCGTGAGGTCCAGTACGCTCTTTGAAGGGCGTACCATGGCGCTTGCAGCGACAAGCCCGGTGAGTTCGTCGATAGTATACAGGGTCAATTCTAGTCTGGTTACGGGCTCAACATCCGAACATATCCCCCAGCCGTGGGATATAACCGCCCGGATATACTCCTGCGGCCACTCATGTTTCTCTAAAATCTCACGGGTTTTGGTGCAGTGCTGCTCAGGGAATTGTTCATAATCGAGATCATGAATCAGGCCGATGATACCCCACATATCCTCGTCTTCACCGTATTTGTGTGCAATGTGGCGCATCACACCCTCGACCGAGTATGCATGTTTGCGCAGATTATCCGTCTTGTTATACTCATGCAGGAGAGCTAGTGCCTCTTCGCGAGTAGGAACATGTTCCGCCATAGGTGCCTCCTTGTATAGTTTTCTCAAGTATCGTGATTTTTACTACCTGAGGCAAGCCTTAATTTTACTTGGTGTTGCCTCAGGTAAGGGCAATGAAGGTATCCCCTCAGGGGGATTGCGCAAGATGGGTGTTGATCTAAGGCTGAAAAAAAGAATGCATCCGGGTTTGATGAGACAAGTGATACGTGTGCGAATAAACTCTTTGCTGAAGATATCAAAGCATAGATGCTGCAGGATTGAGCGTTCTATGAATCATGAGCTGTTGCGGGATTAAAAATGAGCAATGGGGCTATGTTACGTCTTTTACAAAAATCTATCTTCACAAGAAAAGTTACATTGTTTACACAGTTAATCAGTAAGAAAGAGAAAAAAATTACCACAAAGCCGGATGAAGAGATGAATAAGATAATGGCTAAAAACACGTAACAATCAAATATAATTAACTAAATAATAAATGATATCATATGGCATGACTTTTGAATAATGATAACATGGTTGCTTGATCAACCGGGCAACTAAGAAACATCAACTACGATATATCAACTACGATATATCAACAAAGAAGAGGTAAAGAACATGAAAGCACCAATTTTTGGGGTTACAGTTATAATAGGTATCGTAGCTGTGACCCTCTTTTTTATGGTGGCTCAGGAATCTCAAGCAAGGACATCCATCGGGGATGCGCCGTATCATTTATATAAGTTGCAGTATTCATATAACAGCAGGGTCTGGCACGATCTCATCAAAATCGAGAACGGAAACCTCTCGGAAAATGTAAAATATCTCCGCAGGCAGGGGGAATTCCCGTATTTACGCTACTGGTATTCATACATAGATGAAGAGGGGATAAAACGGGTCCAATATATCCCTCTTACGGTGGGAGGAAAGACGTAACCCCCCCACCTTTGCAGTAAGAAAGAAAGTTCGAAAATTTTATTGATTCTTTTAAGTTACGGAGGCTTTAAACATTCACCGGAAAGAAACACGAAAGAGAAAAGACTCGTAGTGGACAATGATATCCTCTTCCTCTTCAGGCCGCAGCCTTAGATGGAATACTTTGGTTGCGGCCTGATCCCTCTTAACACCTGTGAATGCTCAAGAATGATCTGAGCTGAGTAGTCTGAAATAATAACTTGTCAACGTCTTGAACAGTTGGAGTACTTAAATACTCAAGTACTCCAACCCTTTAGTACCTCAATACTCCGGAAAATATGATCGAGGCTTTTCAATGGGATGATCTCTCAGGGTAACATAAGAGCCTCGATGTTTCTATTCGATCACCTCGACTCGCAGCCCGAACTTGGAGAGCGCCTCGCACGTGTCCTCTTTAATGACAATGGGGTTTTCATAGCGAAAACCGATATCATCATCCGGACAGGCATACTGCATCGCGCAGATGAGCACCTCGTTTACCTGGTAGGTATGTTCCGGATCTGTCCAGAACGGGAACGGACCTTCATTAAGCCCGATCCTCCACTCGTCGCCAAGCATGCCGATGCCGTGCTCGAACCCGGGAACCATATATTCGGCAAAACCCCGCTCTTCAGCAAAGTCCATCATCTCCTCTGCGAGACTTACCGGTGAGATGCCGGCCTTATAGGCCTTCAGGGTACGAGATACGATATCGATAAAATTGTTTGCGTGCCAGAGCTGCCGGTCTGTGGCAGATCCGATCAGGTAGTTGTGTGCATGGTCGCCCAGTGCAAGCTTGAACATGGCGTGAATATCCACCATCAGAGGCTCGCCGGAGCATATCCCGCGGGTACTGGCAGGCGTACAGGCACCTCCGGCAAGGCCGGTGCGGTAGCCGCTTGCAATCTCATTGCCGCCGGTAAAAGACCATTCCCAGACACTCCCGGCCCTGCGCATGGCAAGGGCGGCAATGCCGGCTATCTCGGTCTCGGTCATCCCCTTCCATCCGCCGTTCGATATTGCCTCTTTTACGGCCTTGTGTCCTTCGTCAACGATCCTGGATGCCTCACGGAAACGGTTGATGGTACCCTCGTCCTTGATAAGTGAGAGGTCATCAATAATAGTGTGGGCATTGACGAGTTCGTATCCGGACAGGGCTGCCTTGAAATTTTCGTATTCAAACAGGGTGATGTTTCCCTCCGGGAGATAATTCGACATACCGCTCTCGAATCCGATGCGGCCTTTTTTTCCGCCGAGACAATCCTTGATGAAATCAGAGATCTGCGTGACCTGATCCATTCCGCCCAGCGGGGCATAGCCGAGTACGTGATCCTCATCCAGCCAGGAGTCGTCGGCAACGCGTGCAGCATCGATGACAAAGGTGAATACCGTGGGAATGCCTTCGGCAGGGATAACGATATAGCTTCTCCATGGACAGAATGCATCGGCGACCCAGGAGATAGTCCGCAGGCGCGATCCAAGGTAGCAATCGATATTCTCGCTGGCCATCCTTTGCTGGATCTGTGATACTCTGCCTGAAAAGTCGATAAAATAGGGATCGTTATTGGGCATGGTAGACATGATTATACCTCCATCAGTATAGTGTGGGGATCTGAGCCATGATCTTGTTGAGCCTGTCAGCCAGCGATGCAAGCTTTAATGCCTTGACCATGTTTCCCTTGAGGCTGAGTTTCCCGCTCATGAGCGCCCTGTGTGATTTTATGATTCCCTGGGTGATCTGTGCAAAGAGGTCATAGTTGCCCGTTATGGTGAATTCTGCCTTGGGAGGTTCTCCCTCATCCACGAGCACTTGAGTTATGGCCCCTTCCTCGCATTTGAAGTAGAGATATTTGTCTGTACCTTGCGGGCAGTTGGTATAGGTGAATGCGACCGAGGTTGTCATGAATTTCATCTTCTCGGGACTGAGCTCTGATTTCAGGCGTTTCTCAACCTCATCACGCCACTGAGAACTTAAATACGCGACTTTTTCTGTCATAGTACCCCTCCATACAATTGAAAGATTTATCGGCCGAAGCCATTCCGCGGGTGTAAATCATGATGGTGAAACAATTCAATAATCAGTAGCATAAAAACAGAAATCCAATCTATGAAAAAATGAACAGATAAATTATTCGTTCAGTATAGATGAGGTATTTTTCCAGGGCATAAACCTCGGTGACCTTTCCCCCGGATCCTGTCGCACTTGTTGCTGCGTGCCGCATTGCCCTGCCGCAACAGGCGTTAGGACAACGATGGGGGCTTGAGGCAGAGCAGGCGGGGCATCTTGATATCTCTTTCGTTGCCCCCCACAGTGCAGAGATTTTATCTTTAGGGGGGCCGGGACTTCAACGTATTCGCGCATCGCGCTACAAGATTTCGGACATAAGTTGACTGCGAGGACGGTTTATTGCTTCTATCGGCTCTTATCGCATCTTTTCCACCACCCAGTTGAGAAAGGTGCTCTCCTCGGCAAGGGTTGATGAATATTTGTCCATATAATAGTGGCCGGGCCAGATTTTTGTGTCCCCCGGCAGAGTCAGGATCCTCTTGATACTTTCTCTCAGCTGGGCCGCATTGCCTCCTCGGAGATCCGTACGGCCTATATTGCCAACGAACATGGTATCCCCGCAGATAAGGTTTCCACTCCAGTACAGGCAGATGGATCCCGGGGAGTGCCCCGGGGTATGGAGAACCTCGATGGAGGTGTTTCCCAATGGAATCTTTAATCCGTCGTCCAGGTCAAATGAAATCTTGGGAGGGATCTTTGCGGTGAATGCCGTGGACAGGGTTGAGTGGACGGCGCGCATGACAAAACCGCTGTCGCCGGGATGTGCCCTGATGGGAACCTTTCCTGCAAATAAGTGGTTCCCCATGGTATGGTCCGGATGGAGATGGGTGTTGATTACTGCCTTGATATCCATGGAGTAGGAGCGGATATGCGATTTGATTCCAGTCGCTGGGTCGATCACGAGGCACTGAGTAGATTGCGGATCCTGGATAATATAGCTCAGCAGGGCAAACGATGGCGTTGCGATCTGGTTGACTTTAAGCATATCCCCTGTGGTCCCTCAGACCCGTCTCACACGGATTATTTTATTGAACACCGGGTACATAACCGTTGCCAGGATAACGCTTGCGCATGCCTGCAGGATATTAAAAGGTACTTCTGCAAGGGCTGCCTTTTGATCATACATTATGGTCTCCGCGATAAAGTAGCCCAGCACCATCCAGGAAGTTGCACAGATAAAGCAGAGGATGAGCGGCAGGGATACCCGCTCTTTCCGTACACGCAGGACTATGATCAATCCGGCAACAATGAGGGCCTCGAAACCCTTTATGATGAGGGTCCACATCGCCCACTGTGGGAACCCCCCGAGGATGTCTGCGAGTGCGGATCCGATTCCTCCTGCAATAAATCCGCCCACAGGACCGAAAAAGCATGCTGAGAGCAGGACCATGCTGTCACCGAGGTTTACATAGCCGTTGGTCTGCGGTATTGGGTAGCGCACGATCATGGTGCATACGGCAACAAGCGCTATAAAGAGCCCGAGCTGGGCAAATTCCCGCATGTTCACCGGGTGCCCTCCATATATGCCAATGCCTTGTTTAACCGAGGAATGACCCGGTCGCTTCCCAGCGTAGAGATGACTTCGAATATCCCGGGAGACACGGTCTTGCCGGTGAGGGCGACCCTCATGGGCTGCGCCAGGATCTTGAATTTTATCTCAAACTCCTCCAGAAGGGCCTTCAGGGATTCTTCTATCTGAGCATGATCAGCGAGGTCGATTGTTTCCATGCGTTTGATGAGCGAGCGGAATATCACGGCAAGCTCAGGTTTGAAAAATTTCTCCTTGAGTTCTTCCGGCGCATCTTTTTCACTAAAATAGAAGTCTCCGAACTCTACCATATCGTCAAGGGTTTTTGTTCGTTCTCTTACATCGATGACGACCTTTTCGATGTATGTTCTTTCCTGGATCTCAAAGCCCTTCTGCTCGATGAAGTCCGGGAGAAGCCCTGCCAGCCTGAGAGGGTCACCGGTTTTGATATAGTGGTGGTTGAGCCACAGGAGTTTTTCCGGGTTGAAGACGGCCGCAGCCTTGCCCACGGTGTTGAAGTCAAAGAACTTGATCAACTCGTCCAGGGAAAATATCTCCTGGTCGCCATGGGACCAGGAAAGCCTGACCAGATAGTTTACTAACGCCTCTGGGAGATATCCCATCTCCTTGTACGCAGTAACGGATGTTGCACCGTGTCTCTTGGACAACCGGGCCTTGTCCGAGCCGAGGATCATGGGAACATGGGCAAAGAGCGGGAGATCAAACCCGAGCGCTTCGTATATCTTCAACTGCCTCGGGGTGTTGTTCACGTGATCGTCCCCCCTGATGATGTGGGTGATATTCATGGTGGCATCATCAATGACAACGGTGAGGTTGTAGGTGGGCATGCCGTCCGATCGCAGCAGCACGAGATCATCGAGCTCGGAATTGTCAACGGAGATTCTGCCCTTGATCATATCGTCAAATGAGGTGACACCGGTGGCCGGCATGGCAAATCTCACAACCCTTCCGGGGCCGGGGCCGAGGCACTTGCTCCTGCAGGTCCCGTCATACTTGGGCTTGGTATGGTTTTCCAGCGCGAGCTTTCTTTTGGACTCCAGTTCCTCGGGAGTGCACTCGCACCAGTAGGCCTTGCCTTCATCAACGAGTTTATCTACATACGAGCGGTAGATATCGAGTCGCTCGGACTGGTAGTAGGGTCCTTCATCCCAGTCCAGCCCCAACCACTCCATGGCCTCCAAGATCTGTTTGGTCGATTCATCGGTGGAGCGCTGTGCATCGGTGTCTTCCACTCTCAGGATGAATTTACCCCCGGTATGTCTGGCATAGAGCCACGAGAACAAGGCCGTGCGTGCTCCTCCGATGTGGAGATATCCTGTGGGTGATGGGGCAAACCGTGTTCTGATATTATTTGACATATTAACCTCGTACTTTCGATTTTATAAAGTTGAGCAGGCCGCCCTGTTTCAGAATATCCCTTTCCCGCTGAGACAGCGTGACGGTGCAGGCAAGCTCTTTGCCTGTCAGTGCATCACTGGCCTTAAGGGGTGCGCTGCCATCGATGGCAGCGATGATATCTTTGAGGACAACTCGAGAGGAGCTTTCAACTGCGGCATAGGTCTTTTCATCGATGTTGATGGGAAGGATGCCGAAATTGATGAGATTTGATCGGTGGATCCGGGCAAAAGACTGTGCAAACACGGCTTTGATGCCCAGATACATGGGGGCCAGGGCTGCATGCTCTCTGGATGATCCCTGGCCATAGTTTTCCCGGGCAAGGATGCAGCCGGTCCCGGCATCTTTGGCATGCAGCGAGAAATCAGGATCTATACCTGAGAATACATACTCAGAAATAGCCTCGATATTTGACCGCAACGGCAGAATCTTCGACCCTGCAGGCATGATGTCATCCGTGGTGATATTATCTTCAAGCTTGAGCAGTACCTCAAGTTCCATGGTGTCTTCCATGAGGCCTTTCTGGGGCAGGGGTTTTATGTTTGGCCCGCGCACAACCTCCACAGAGCTTCCATCTTCTGCCGGGGGCAGGATCATGGCATCGTCGATAAGGAATGTATCGGGCAGGGTGAAGTCTGGATAGTCTCCGAGTTCACGGGGGTCGGTAAAACGGCCTGTCAGTGCGCATGCTATTGCCACTTCGGGCGAGGTGAGATAGACGTCTGCACTTGTTGTTCCTGATCTGCCTTTGAAATTGCGGTTGAATGTTCGTACCGAGACTGCATCCGTGCGAGGGGATTGCCCCATGCCGATACACGGCCCGCACGCGCTCTCCAGGATTCTGGCACCTGAAGAGATGATATCGGTTAATGAGCCGTTTTCCGCCAGCATGGAAAGAACCTGTTTCGAGCCGGGTGCAATGCCGAAACTCGTATCCGGGTGCACCTTTTTGCCCTTGAGTACTTCTGCCACCATCATGAGGTCTTTCAGTGATGAGTTCGTACACGATCCGATGAGGACCTGATCCACGGCCTTGCCGGCCAGTTCCCTGATGGGAACAATCTTGTCCGGGCTGTGGGGGCAGGCGGCCATGGGCTCGATTAAAGAAAGATCGATCTCAAGGACTTCGTCATACACGGCGCCTTCGTCGGGTCCCAGGGGTTTCCATGCGTCTTGTCTGTCCTGTGCTATCAGGAATGTCCTGGTCACCTCGTCGCTGGGGAATATGGATGTTGTGGCTCCAAGTTCTGCACCCATGTTGGTGATGGTTGCCCGTTCAGGAACGCTCAGGGTCGCTACACCCTCTCCGGTATACTCGAATATCCTGCCGACTCCGCCTTTTACTGTGACCCTTCTCAATACCTCGAGGATGATATCCTTTGCACTTACCCATGGATTCAATTGTGATTTCAGGATAACGCCCACAACCTTGGGTTTCGGGATGTTAAAGGGCATGCCGGCCATGGCAGCCGCCACATCAAGACCTCCGGCACCGATCGCAAGCATACCGATACCACCGCCGGTGGGGGTGTGACTGTCGGACCCGAGCAGGGTTTTGCCGGGAATGCCGAACCGCTCGAGGTGTACCTGGTGACAGATGCCGTTGCCCGGTCTGGAAAAATAGATCCCGTATTTACGTGCTATATCCTGGAGGAATTTGTGATCATCGGCATTTTCAAAGCCTGACTGCAGCGTGTTATGATCCACATAACTCACAGACAGCTCGGTTAGTACTTTCTCGATCCCGATCGCCTCGAACTCCAGATACGCCATAGTTCCGGTTGCATCCTGCGTGAGCGTCTGATCAATGGTTATCGCATATTCGGATGACGACTCTTCGGCGGTATGTTCATCAATAATTTTTTGTGTGAGTGTTTTAGCCATATGTTCTTCCTTTCGATTGTGTCCCCTATGTCTAATGTATCTTTACCGTGGTAGTCAAGAGCCCCCGTAGTATGGATAGCTATGCATGGATAAGGAGGCGCATTTAAAAACGCTCCTTTTACACAGACAATAGTAGAGAGCAGACATGCATTTGCAAATGCTACAGGAGCGTAATGCCATTTATCCTTATAGTATATGGCCGGCTTATGAGGTCCTTACGGTTACTGGTTTCAGGTGCAGTCGTGCGTCAAGGGTAGTATAGTTTATTTTCTGAAAAGAGCGTTTAGAGCATGGCATTCTCAAGAACATATTCCCGAGGCGCAAAGCCCTTCACGGGGGAATAACACCCAAAAAAGATTAAGGATTGGCCTGGTTTTAACCGATAACTTACCTGAATATGATCGAATACACGCAAACAGGGGGAGTTCATGGCAGATAAAAGACGCATGGGAGAGGTGTTGGTGGAACTGGGGCTCATTGATGAACACAGACTCAGACATGCGTTGGAAGTTTCCAAAAAAGAAAAAACAAAGCTTGGCGAGACGCTTATTCGACTGGGGTACCTCAGTGAAGACCAGGTTCTGGGTATCCTGAAAAATCTCACAGGGGTTCCGGTAATGGATATGTCGGAAGGGGTGGTCAAGAAAGATGCACAGACGATCATGCCCTCTCCACGCATGCGGGAGTTGTGCGTCGTTCCGATGGAGGTAAAAGAAAAGTATACGCTGGTTGCCTTTGCCGATCCCCTCAACTATATCACGGTGGAAAACGTGAAGTTTCTCATAAATAACGATGTCACACCGGTTCTTGCTTCCCGGGCCCAGATAGATGATGTTTTGAATCATCTCGATGTGCAGGGCTACGGGGTCAAAGGATTGAAACTTTCTGATGTGAAGAGAAGTGTCCCAAGCAACATGTTCCAGGAGATGAGTCCCCTGAATATCCTCAAGCTTCTTGGCGAACCGGAATGTACTGATTTGCATATCTCGGTCGGTGCTGCTCCTGCCGTGCGTATCGGGGGCGAGTTCCATCGGTATAATATGCAGATTATCACGCCTGTGATCATGAGAGACTTCCTCAAAGAGGTCCTTCCCGATGATCAGCGGGCTGTTCTCGAAGAAAAGAAAGAGGTGGAATATACTTATATAAAACCGGGTGTTGGAAGGTACCGGATGAATGTATATTACCAGAATGGCGGTGAAATATCCCTTGCCGTAAAGCGGCTGGTGGAAGATATTCCCACATTGTCCTCTTTGGATATTCCCGAATCTCTCATCGATCTGCTTGACAAGAGGGGACTGCTCATCGTGAGTTCTGCGAGAGGGCAGGGAAAGGATACGACGATTGCAGCATTGGTAGATTATATCAATGCTACAAGGAGCTGTAATATCATAACATTCGAAGATCCTATCGTGTATATTCACCATCATAAGCTGTCCAATGTGAATCAGAGGGAGCTGGGAAGAGATACGGGTAAGGATCTCTCCGAGGTGTTTGATCATGTCATGAAACATGATCCCGACGTACTGGTAATCTCCAACATCAAAGACAAGCATATGATGGAAACGGCTGTTCTTGCAGCGCAGAAAGGTATTCTGGTTATCGCTGGACTCAACGCCATCGATGTCTTCAGTGCTATTGAACAGCTGATATCGACACTTTCTGATGAATACATGAAATCGTTATTCGCCCGCAGCCTGCTTTCGGCTTTTGCGCAACGTCTCATATGGTCCAAGACCGCCCAAAAAAGGATCCTTGTGTGGGAGCAGCTTGTTGCAACCCCGAGGATTCAGAAATATATTATGGATGATAAATTGTACTACATCAAAGGTCAGGCTCCGGCCCTGAGGGATGAATATTTCCCCTTGGAGAAAAGTCTTTCCACTGCCGTGAAAAACGGCCTGCTCAAAGAGGAAAATATCGCTCTGGAATCCTGGGTAAATCAGGATGTTCTACGGGTATATATCGATCGTTAATCCGTCAATTAATGCCCTCGTTGAAAAAAAACGAGGGCTCATTCAACGCAAAATTTTGCTTGCATCGCCTACCCCAATAGTGTATTAAATGAATCGTGATTCAGAATAATGCTCTGAATTCATAAATAAAAACTCCAAGGAGTGTGCGATGAGCAGATTAAAGACCTTTGTTTTTGTTGCTTTTATGTTATTTGCTGTTTCCAGTGTTGCATTTGCTTCTGATGTGGCGGCTGCAGGTTATGTGGAATGGGCCAAAGTGATCTTTGTTGCAGCATCTTTGATTGCAGCAGGGCTCTGTATGGGACTCGGTGCAATAGGTGCCGGTGCAGGTATGGGTAATGCCACTTCAGGTGCTACCGAAGCTGTTGGGCGCAACCCGAATGCTCAGGGAAAGATCATGCTTACTCTGATGGTCGGTCTTGCAATGACTGAGTCCATTGCAATCTATGCACTCGTTGTAACCCTTATCATTCTGTACGCGAATCCGTTTAAAGCAATCATTCTGGGCTAATAAGATCAGGAGATATATGATTCCAAACAAGTCGCCTTATGACGCATCATTTGCAACGATTCATGATGGGTTAACAGAGATAAGGGTCCGCGCTTATTGGGAGTTGTATAGTATTGGTTTACGGGTAAACTCAAAAGGTTGATGGGGTATCGATATACAAGAGGTTTGTATAAGACGGTCAGGAGATTGATATGGATCAGGAAGCAAAGACTAATTTTAGTTTTGCCAGTATTGCTGTGAGCTTTTTCATCCTCATAGTGCTTCCTCTTACAATTACCGGAGTCATTATCAGCAAAGGGGTGGTAAAAGTAGGTGAGGAGGCAACACAGGCAAACTTGCGCATTCTCGACGATAGTCAGAAGCAATCCATCGGGGGGCGAGCCCAAACAGTAGCAGATGCTGTTGCTCAGTTTCTCTCGGACAGAGAGAAGGACATTCGGATAGCTTCCATAATTCCTCGGGATGAGAATTCATATACCACCTTTATTAGATCCAATACCAGGGGGGTTATCAGATCATCTCAGGTAGGTATGGTTAAGATCCCCATGCCGATATACCGGGAAATCGCTTTCCTGGACAAGAATGGGGTGGAAGTCTTGAAGGTTACCAATGATGGAGTCGCCGGGAAAGATCAGTTGAGGGATATGTCCGACCCGAAAAATGGTGAATACGGAGATGAAGCGTACTTCGTGAAAGCCAAAGGATTGGCGCCGGGTGATTTCTATATGGGGCCTGTTGTCGGCCGCCATGTGAGCAAGGCCGAGTTTGATCAGGGAAAGCGTTTTGAGGGCATAATTCGTATGGCATCACCGGTGTTTGATTCCAGCGGTTTTGCCGGTGTAGTGGAAGTTGCACTTGAATACGTGCATCTAATGGAATTTACCGATCATATCATTCCTACCGAGGCAGGCATGTTCTTTGCCGAGGTCAATCCGGATGAAATGAACTATGCATTTATGGTAGATCGCGATGGGTTTGTCATCTCCCATCCATCTGATTATCTTATTGCAGGCCTCGATGATCAGATGAACGCTGTCCCGGTTATGAACCAGGGGAATTATGAAACCTTGGCTAAGGCAGGAACAGGGGCAATGAATGTGCGTGAGATGGGCTTTGTGGATGAAAATTTTCCGCGGATGCATTCGCTGGCATCTGATGGCAAGTCAGGATCGTTTACCTATACACTTGATGATAAAAGAATATTTGCGACATATGCGCACATACCTTACTATGGTAATGGTTTCAGCAAACCACAAGGTTTCGGCTGGATAGGTATGATGGTCGATATTGACAGGTATCACCATCTGAGCCAGGAAAAGGTAAAGGAAATTCAGAAGAAAGTCCAGCGATGGCAGAAATCCAGCATCGTTGTTGTGTTCGTTTCCCTGATACTCCTCTTTATTATAGCGCTGATACTCGCACGCGGTCTGTACCGGTCCATTCAGAGTGCCCGTCGTCCCGAAGAGATGATAACGCTGGAAGACGACAAAGACTGATAGAAAGATACATGAATACGCGCAAAGGGTGCCGCTCCTGAGGAAGGGATGGCACCCTTTTTTATGTAAGAAAAACAGGGCTGCTCAAGGTGTTTGTCTGCACGGTGAACATGAGGTCATCCTACAGGGCTGGCATGGTATTATCGGGTAACGTGTCGCGAATGCAAAGGAAGAATCTTACGAGGTGAAGGTTCAGGTTGCGCATGCATCTCTTTTTCGTTCCCGGCAGTTTATTTTCCACAGGTCGAAATGGTGCAATGGGGTGTAGGGATATGTCCTACAATGAGCGCTCATTCATGTTAGCTATATTTATCAATAAAATTGATCGGTTATAAAGAAGCGCTTGACAGCTTTGTAAATGTTTGTTTAAGTGCGAGAGTCTTTAAACACGCAGGGAGTAGGTATATATGCATTACATTTTACTCATCGTAGGCGCAGCATTGGTGAACAACTTTGTGCTGTCTCGTTTTCTTGGAATCTGTCCCTTTATGGGGGTCTCCAAGAGCATCGATACAGCAGCGGGCATGAGTATGGCCGTAATTTTCGTTATGACACTGGCTTCGTTTGTGACGTGGCTGATTAACGATTTACTCCTCATACCCTATGGGCTTGGATACCTCCAGACCATTGCCTTTATCCTGGTAATTGCATCTCTTGTGCAGCTGGTGGAGATGATAATTCAGCGCGTGAGTCCTCCTTTGTATCAGGCGCTGGGTATCTTCCTTCCCCTGATCACGACGAATTGTGCGGTGCTGGGTGTGGCAATCCTGAATATTCAGCTCAAGTACAGCTTGCTCGATTCATGCATCTTCGCAATCGGTGCCGCTCTAGGCTTTGGCCTTGCCTTGATCATTTTTGCCGGTATCCGAGAGGAATTCGAGCTCAACAATATTCCCAAGGCGTTTCGAGGCACTCCTATTGCCTTGATTACCGCGGGAATTCTTTCCCTGGCTTTTATGGGATTTTCAGGTTTGGTGAAATAATATGATCAGCGCAATATTGATGGTAGGCGGAATCGGGTTTGTGGCTGCCCTCATTCTGGGGATATCCGCGGTCACCTTTGCGGTAGAGATGGATCCCCGTGAGAAGGCTGTCCTCGATCAGCTCCCCGGTGCAAATTGTGGTGCATGCGGGTTTGCTGGGTGTGCTGCTTTTGCCCATGAGATCACGGAGAATATCGAAGCAGAGATGGCATGTCCCGCGGTGGGCGAGAAGGAGCTCAAAGCAATGTCCGAGATCCTGGGCCGTGACCTTGGCGGCGGGGCAGCATTCATTGCATTTGTCGGCTGCAAGGGTTCCCCTGATCAGACGAGTACGAGATATAATTATGTCGGCCCCAGGGACTGCAGGGCGGCACAGATTATCGCAGGCGGATCAAAGGCATGTCAGTTTGGATGCCTCGGTCTTGGGAGCTGCGTGGAGGTGTGTCCTTTCGGTGCGATTCACATGGGTGAAGATGGTCTGCCGCACGTGGTGGAGAACAAGTGCACCGGATGTTCAAAGTGTGTAGAGGCCTGCCCGAGGCAAATAATACAACTCATACCGAAATCGGGAAACTATGGTGTGGGATGTATCTCCAAGGACCGCTCGAAGGACATGAAAAGCTACTGCAAGGTGGGATGCATCAAGTGTGGCATCTGTGAGAACATCTGTCCGTTTGAGGCAATTACGGTATCCAAGGACAAAGCTGCTGTTATCGATCAGGACAAATGTCGTTCATGTGGACTGTGCGTGAGCGTATGTCCAACGAGTGTAATCTCGTTTTTGCATACCCCCATGAAGGCCCGTGTCATAGACGAAAAATGCAAAGGGTGCGGGATATGCGCGCAGGTATGCCCGGTTGAAGCGATTTCGGGCAAACCCAAAGAGCCGTATCTTGTTAATGAGAGTAAATGTATTGGTTGCGGCATGTGCATCGATAAGTGCCCTGCAGACGCCATAGAGAGGATCGTTTCATGAATACGTTTAAGGGTGGCATTCATCCACCTGATGAAAAAGAACTCGTAAAAGACAACCCCATAGCTGATTTTCCCCTGAGCTCGACGTTTTACGTGCTTGTTCAGCAGCATTTAGGTGCGCCGGCAAAGCCCATTGTCAAGGCAGGAGATGAGGTCAAAAAAGGCCAGGTGTTAACTGAACCTCTCGGGTTTGTCTCTGCCCCGGTTCATGCACCGACATCAGGGAAAGTCAAAGAGATCTCCAAGATGGTTCACCCGGTAACAGGACTCCTGGCCCCCTGTATCGTTATCGATGCAGACGGGAATGACGAGTGGGCGGACGGCCTGCCGCTGGAGCGGGACCCTTCTGTCATGACAACGGAAGAACTCATGGGGGCAATCAAGGCTGCAGGGATCGTGGGAATGGGGGGTGCAACGTTCCCCACGCACGTAAAACTGTCTCCTCCCAAGGATAAAACCATAGACACCTTTATCGTTAATGGTGCCGAGTGTGAACCGTATCTGTCTTCGGATTACCGGCTCATGCTGGAGCAGCCCGAACGCGTATTAGGCGGCGCCCTGATAGCCATGAGGATTCTGGGACTCAACAAGGCCATTCTGGCGATTGAATCGAATAAGCCTGATGCGATCAAACTCATGCAGGAAAAGGCTCCGCCTCAGATACAGGTGGAAGCGCTGAAGGTGAAATACCCGCAGGGCGCGGAAAAACAGCTCATTAACGCCCTGACCGGAAAGGAAGTTCCCTCGGGCGGTTTGCCCATGGATGTGGGAGCCGTTGTGCAGAATACAGGAACCTGTGCCGCTATCTACGATGCGTGCGCCCATGGGATTCCGCTCTTTGAACGCATTACCTCCGTTACCGGCCGAGGTATCAAACACCCGAAGAACATCAGGGTAAGGATTGGTACCCCGATTAAGGATGTCATTGATTTTTGCGGCGGGCTCAATGATGCGGCCAAGATCATATTCGGCGGACCCATGATGGGAATAGCCCAGTTCAGCGATGATATATCCATTATGAAGGGATCATCGGGCGTACTGGTGTTAACCGAAAAAGATACGAATATCTCGCAGTACTCGGCATGCATTTCCTGCGGAAGATGTGTCGAAGCCTGTCCCATGTGTCTGATTCCCTCGACGTTGAGCAAGGCAGGGGAGAAGAGTCTGTGGCAGGTGGCACTTGATAATGATCTGTTGGACTGTGTCGAATGCGGCAGCTGTACGTATGTATGTCCGGCGAACAGACCGATTGTACATTTTGTAAAATATCTGAAAGCATTGCAACGTGCAGCGAATGCCAAGAAAAAAGGGGCATGAGATGAAGGACATATTTGTTTCCAGCTCTCCGCACATTCATTCACCCGAGGACACGCCATGGATAATGCGTCAGGTTATCTATGCATTGATTCCGGGTGCTTTGATCGGAGTGTATTTTTTTGGTATCCCCGCTATCAGGGTGATTGCCATATCCGTTGTTTCCTGTATGGTTATCGAGACGCTTTGGCAGAAGCTCATGAAACAGGATATCACCATAGCCGACGGATCTGCAGGACTGACCGGATTGCTGCTGGCGATGAATCTTCCGGCAGGCGCCCCATGGTGGCTGGTTGTTTTAGGATCACTCATTGCCATTATCCTGGGCAAACAGGTCTATGGCGGTCTTGGTAATAATCCATTTAATCCTGCCTTGGTTGCAAGGGTGTTTCTCCTGATTTCATTTCCTGTGCATATGACAACGTGGCCGGCGCCACGTGCGTTCTTCTCTCAGGCAGCTGATACGGTGAGCAGCGCAACACCTTTGGGTGCGCTGAAAACAGCTATTTTCGAGCATGGCACCATTACCGCTGCCCCTGACCTGAGTCTCATGGATCCGTTCTTTGGAAACATCGGCGGGTCGCTGGGAGAGATATCGGCTCTTGCGTTAATGCTTGGAGGGATCTACCTGATAGCGCGAAAGGTTATCAACTGGCATATCCCGGTGTTCTACCTCGGAAGCGTAGCAGCCTTTACCGGAATACTCTGGGGTATAAATCCGAATATGTATGCAGATCCGGCATTCCATCTTATTTCCGGTGGATTGATGCTCGGCGCATTTTTCATGGCAACCGATATGGTTACCTCTCCTATCACCAACAAGGGAAAGGTCGTATTTGCCATAGGCTGCGGTGTGATAACCGTTGTCATAAGGCTCTGGGGGGGATATCCCGAGGGCGTTTCGTTTGCAATTCTCATCATGAATGCCTTTGTTCCATTGATAAATAAAGTGACAAGGCCAGGGAAGTTTGGAGCTGTATGATGAAAGAAATTATTAGACTTACAGTGGTGCTTACATGTGTGTGTATGGTGGCGGGAATTTCTCTGTCATATGTGAATGCCGCCACCAAAGAGGCCCGGGCCTACCAGGACAGATTGGAGTTATTGAATGCCCTGAATATGGTCCTGCCCGACCATGACAATGAAGCCGACAAGGATATCGTCGAAGTCTCGGGGATCACGTATTATCTGTCCAAAAAAGAGGGCGCCATCAATGGTGTTGCCTTTAAATCCTCTTCCGAAAAGGGCTACAGCGGTTTGATAGAGATAATCGCCGGTGTTATGCCCGATGGAACGATAAAGGCCATCGGGATCCTTTCCCAGAAAGAGACCCCCGGCCTGGGTTCAAAGATCGATGAGGACTGGTTTAAAGACCAGTATGCCGGGAAAACACTGGATGGAGCTAAGTGGGGAGTAAAAAAAGACAATGGTGATTTCGAACAGATCTCCGGTGCCACCATATCTCCCAGGGCGGTAACCGCTGCGGTCAAAGATGGTTTGACGAATTACGCACAAAACAAGAAGGAGATATTCGGAGGCAGCGATGTCATTCAGTAAGGAACTGGTAAAAGGGATTTGGAAAGAGAACCCTGTTTTTATCCTCGTGCTCGGGATGTGTCCTGTCCTGGCTGTCACGACTTCGGCAATGAACGGTGTAGGAATGGGGGTTGCTGCAACATTTGTCCTGTTGTGTTCGAACATAGTTGTCTCTCTTATCCGGTCAATCGTGCCTGACAGGGTGAGAATTCCGGTATATATCGTGGTTATTGCATCGTTTGTTACCATAGTAGATCTGGTGATGAGCGGTTATTTCAGAAGCCTGCACCACTCACTGGGGCTGTTCATTCCCCTGATCGTGGTTAACTGTATAATACTTGGCAGGGCAGAGGCATTTGCATCCAAGAACTCAATATTCCTTTCCATTGCAGATGGAATCGGTATGGGCGCCGGTTTCACCCTTGCCCTGGTAATACTTGGCAGCATCAGGGAACTCTTCGGAAATGGAACTATTTTTAACTATCAATTGTTCGGGGGGGGGTACGAGCCTATTCTCGTCATGATACTTCCGCCCGGCGCGTTTTTGACTCTCGGCCTACTAACCGGGTTATTTGCCGCTCTCGAGAAAAAATAGATCGAAAGAATGGAGGAAGTATGGCAGCCAAGATCTTGGAAAAAGAACAATTATCAGAGAATGTGTTTAAGTTGGTCTTAGATGCACCTAGGATTGCAAAAAAAAGAAAAGCGGGCCAGTTTGTCGTGCTGCGAATCCATGAGGAAGGAGAACGTGTACCTCTGACCATTGCCGATGGAAATGCAGAAAAAGGCACTCTTACCATCATTTTTCAGACCGTGGGTAAGAGCACTACCCAGCTCTCTGAAATGAATGTAGGTGATGAACTGCTCGATCTTGTGGGACCGCTGGGGCAGCCGACCCATATTAATAAGATCGGTACTGTTGCCTGTATCGGCGGCGGCGTAGGCGTAGCTCCTGTCTATCCCATTACCGAGGCAATGAAGAAAGCAGGCAATCACATCATTTCCATCATTGGTGCACGCGACAAGGACCTTATCATCATGGAAGAAGAGATGAAGGCCGTATCGGATGAATTCATTGTGACCACCGATGACGGTTCATACGGATTCCACGGGTTTGTCAGCCAGGCACTGGAAGAGAAGTACCTCCTGCAGGACAAGAAGATTGATCTTGTCGTAGCAATAGGACCTGTTCCCATGATGAGAGCAGTGTGCGACACCACAAAGAAATATAATGTTCCCACTGTTGTATCCTTAAATTCCATCATGGTCGATGCCACAGGGATGTGCGGCGCGTGCCGTGTGAGCGTTGGCGGCAAGACGAAATTTGTCTGTGTCGACGGCCCCGAGTTTGACGGGCATGAGGTTGATTTCCGGGAACTTATTGACAGACAGCGTATTTATCTGGATGAAGAAAAAGAATGCATGGATCACTACTGTACCTGCAACCAACATGGAAAGGGGGGACTCTAAAATGGAAATGAAAGAAAGACTGAAAATCCCTCGTCAGCCAATGCCTGAGCAGGAGGCAAAGGTGCGCGCCCGCAATTTTGATGAGGTGCCTCTCGGTTACACCCCGGAAACCGCTAAACTGGAAGCTCTGCGGTGCATTCAGTGCAAAAAACCCGCATGCGTAGATGGGTGTCCGGTGGAGGTTGATATTCCCGGTTTTATCGCCCTTGTTGCAGAGGGAGATTTTATCGGCGCAGCAAAGAAGGTAAAGGCAACCAACGCACTGCCCGCAGTGTGTGGAAGGGTTTGCCCGCAGGAAGTGCAGTGTGAGATCCAGTGTGTCCGGGGCAAAAAGGGAGAACCCGTTGCAATCGGAAGACTCGAGCGATTTGTTGCAGATTTTGAGCGTGCAGCAGGTGAGGTTTCTATACCGGAACCGGCAGTACCTACCGGCAAAAAGATCGCTGTTGTCGGCTCTGGCCCTGCAGGCCTGACCGTTGCCGGTGATATGGTTCAGTTGGGTCATGACGTGACCATGTTTGAGGCGCTGCATGCAGCAGGCGGGGTTTTAGTGTATGGAATCCCGGAATTCAGGCTTCCCAAGGCCATCGTTGCGTCCGAGGTGGATTACCTCAAAAAACTGGGTGTCAAGCTTGAGACATCGAACGTAATCGGCAAGATCGCCACGGTGGATGAGCTCTTTGAAGAAGGTTTTGATGCCATTTTCCTCGGGACCGGTGCAGGAGCACCTTCCTTCATGAAGGTCCCCGGAGAGAATCTCAATGGTGTCTATTCGGCCAACGAGTATCTTACCCGGTCAAATCTCATGAAGGCATACAGATTCCCCGAATACGACACCCCCATCGTCCGCGGCAAGAATGTGGCAGTAATCGGTGGCGGTAATGTGGCTATGGACGCAGCGCGTACGGCCATGAGACTTGGTGCGGATAATGTGTATCTCGTCTACCGGAGATCACGTGTGGAGATGCCTGCAAGGACCGAAGAAGTTCATCATGCCGAGGAAGAGGGCATTCAGCTTAATCTGTTGACTACCCCAACCAAGTACATCGGCAACGACAAGGGATGGGTTACATCCATGGAATGCCTGCGTATGGAACTGGGCGAGCCGGATGCTTCAGGCAGACGCCGACCGGTCCCCATTGAAGGCAGTGAATTCACCTGGGATGTTGACGCGGTAGTCGTAGCCATCGGATCCGGTGCCAATCCGCTTGTTCAGGAAACAACCCCTGGTCTGGATACAAACAAGTGGAACAATATCGTTGCGGATGAGGAGACCGGGCAGACATCGAGAGAAGGTGTCTTTGCCGGCGGTGATATCGTAACTGGGGCTGCAACCGTAATTCTTGCTATGGGTGCCGGGCGTAAAGCGGCCAGGGCCATGCATGATTATGTGATGTCCAAGTAACGAATAGTATGCTACTTAAGGAGACGATATGACTCTTGCTGAGTTAAAAAATTTATTGGATGCAGATGTGATCGTCGGCGAAGACTTGCTTGGTATGGAAGTCAAGGCCGGTTTCGCTGCAGATCTGATGAGCGATGTGCTTGCTTTTGCAAAAGAAGGATCGATTCTCCTGACAGGACTCACAAATCCGCTGGTTATCCGTACAGCCGAGACACTGGATCTGAGTGCGATCATCTTTGTGCGAGGAAAACGTCCATCGGATGATGCGGTAAAACTGGCACGCGAAAAGAACATAGCCCTTTTGGGAACACGATATATCCTGTTCGAATCGTGCGGCAGGCTCTTTACCGCCGGTATGAGGGGCTCAATACAGAAGGTTGGAGAAGCATCGTAAGAGTGCATCACTGACCGCTTATTGTTTCAAAAAAATAAAAGGAACACCCGCATGGGTGTTCCTTTTATTCGTTATGGCGGTTCTTGTCCGGGACCAGCGCGATAACAGTATTTGCTAATTCAAGTTTAAGTTGCTATATATTCATGTCGATAAACAAAGAAAGAGGTGCGAAAATGGCAGGGGCATCTGATATATCGACAATACTATCCCAGGCCGGAAGGATTGAGAAGATCAATCAAAGTCCATTTGCGCAATCCGAAGTGACGAAACAGATCCTCACGGAAGAGGAAGCGCGGGAAAGACTCCGGAAGAACAGGGAAGTAAACGAAGCAAGGAAATCTCAGGAGATTGCCGCCAAGGAACGGGAAAAGGGTAAAAGGGATCAGGACAGACGTAGGCAGCCCAAGGGCGAGGTAAACGAAACCGTCAATAATGAAACACAAGTCACCGGTGTTAAGCACATCATAGATGTGGTGGTATAATCTTGGATCCTACGAAAGTCCTGCTCTTCGCACAGATAATCGTTCAGATTATTCTGCTCGGTCTCGTCTTTTTCTTTATCATGCTTGAAAAGAAGCGCAAGCCCTCTACCTCGGTACTCGACGAACTCAAGGGGGTTGTTCAAGATACCCAGAATCTCACGAACAGTTTTCATGAACAGATGCAAAAAAAGATCGAGATCGTCACAAAAGTCATGAGTGAACTTGATGCAAAGATTGGGGATGCCGAGACGGTCATCAAGGGGCTCGAAAAGATGGCCGTCAATACGAAACAGGCAAAACAGTACAGTTCCGAAGATGTCCTCAAGCTTCATAAGGGGGGATTCGCCCTGGTAGATATCTCTCAGATTACCGGGATACCTGTGGGGGAAGTTCAACTCATGATCAAGGTGAAAGACCAGAATAACGCCTGATGGTCATGCAGATAGTTCCAAGCAGAATCAGTTCAGGAAGTATCATTGTACACGCAAAGATTCCGGCTTTAACTGTCGGGAGAACCCTCGTTGCAACCGTGCTTTCAGAGCCTAAAGAAGGGGGCGTTCTCGTTTCGCTGTTCGGCAAGCGGGTTCGGGTGGAAACGACGATTGCTTTGAACAAGGGGCAGGTGCTCAACTTAAAAGTGCATTCTTTGAGCCCGAGGATTATTCTCAAGCCCGCACAACCGGCCATGGGCTCCAAAGAAATACTGAAAGGCTTGAAGTCCCTGGTGGAAGACCTGGTGGGAACATTTGGAAAGACCCCGGTAAAATCGTTTGGCGCCGAAGAGATTCTCACGCAGCTTGCAAGGCTTTCTCCCCGGGATCCCGGCTTGCCTCAGTTTGTCTCTACACTCATGGAGCAGATGAATCTGCATCCCCAGGCCCTTGCCTTTCTCTTTATCCCGCTTGTTGAAAAGGATTCCCATTCCCATGCACAGGTTGCCATTGAAAAGCAGGATCAGGCGTACATCATTCATTTTGAGATGAGCACCGAGAATCTGGGGCAGATGCAATGCACCGCACGACTCGATGACGCAATCGATGTGGAGATCCGGACTAATGCAGAGGAAACTGCAAATATCCTTCGGGAACATATACATGAACTCTATTCAGGTCTCGAACCGTTGGGCGTACGCTCGTGTGAGGTTGTACTCAAACAACTCAGTACCGGGTGCTCCCGGGGAGTGGATGTTCTGGTATGAAAAAAGAGCATGATGCCGAGAAGGCAGTAGCTTTAAGGTACAAGCGAGGAAAGGACGGTGCCCCGAAGATGACCGCGAAGGGCAGGGGAGTCGTTGCGGACAAGATCCTTGCTGTTGCACGTGAGAATAATATTCCCATCAAGCAGGACAAGGCCCTGCTTGATGCACTATACCGTCTTGAGATAAATGAAGAGATCCCCGAGGAACTCTACCGGGTTATTGCCGAAGTGCTTGCCTTTATCTATCGGATGAACCGCATCAATGGGAAATAACGCGTTTCGTCAAGAAGAGCAGGTCCAGGAAAAGAGATAACCCCCATGGGCTGATCAAAGTACGGTGTGGTCCTACCGGAAATGGATGACCACGATATCCAGGTCCCGCAGGACAAATTCTTTCCCTTCCGTGAGAACGGCGCCGGCTTCGCGTGCCCCGGACAGACCGCCAAGATTGATAAAATCCGTCAGAGGTATTACATCAGCCTTGATGAATCCTTGTTGAATGTCCGTGTGGATGAGTCCTGCTGCCTCATTAAGAGTCCAGCCCTTTTTCAGGGTCCAAGCCGTGAGGACTTTGCCCACAGGGGTATAGAAGGTGAGAAGGTCGAGAAGATCATAACAGGTACGGATCAGGGTTTCGGACCCGGATTCAACGATCCCCACGGATTCGAGAAATTCCCTGCGTTCATTCTCTTCCAGTTCCGAGGCCTCCAGTTCAAATTTTGCACAGATGGGGATTACCGCGATCCCTTTTTCCTGTCCCCATTGCTGAAGGGAGCGTAGTGCGTCAGAGTTTCCCTCGAGATCGTTTTCACTGATGTTTGCTACAATAACGTAGGGCTTGGCGGTGAGGATACCCCATGCCTTCATGAGGTTCTCCTCGTAGCTGATATCGGTATCGATGAGGCACTGACCGTTCGAAAGGGCAAGTCTTATCTTTTCGAGCAGTTCCAGCTCAGTCTTTGCAGCATCTTTTTTTCCGACTCTAAGCCCTTTTTGTATGGAATCTATCCGTTTTGAGACAATTTCGAGGTCCGCCATGACGAGCTCGGTCAGGATAACCTCGATATCCCCCACCGGATTTATTTCATTGTAGACATGGGCGATATCCGGATCCTGAAAGCACCTGACCACGTGAATGATGGCATCAACGCCCCTGATCTGACCGAGGAACTGGTTTCCCAGGCCTTCTCCCTTATAGGCTCCTTTCACCAGTCCGGCGATATCGAAAAGTTTCAATGTCGTGGGGGTGATTTTTTCCGGCTTGATGATGTCGGCTATCTTGCCAAGATTGTCATCAGGGACGGTAACGATGCCGATGTTCGGGTCGATGGTGCAGAAGGGATAATTTTCCGCCGGAGCATTTGCCCTGGTTACAAGATTGAATATAGTGGATTTCCCCGCATTGGGAAGCCCTACGATTCCACAGTTAAATCCCATGAAAGGTATTATACGGTATTCAATACCCTTTTTGCAAGCAGTGCTCCCAAAAGTTCAGAGATGATCGAGGTGATGAGCATGTCATCCTTTGTGAAACCGTCTTTTGGTTTGTCTGCCAGATTGAGCACCCCTTTGATCTCACCCGCATGTTTTATCAGGATGGACATGAAGGATTTGGCATCGTATTTCTTCTTGTTCTGTATACCGATCTGCTCTTCTATGTTGTGGATAATGAGAGAAGAATCGCGGGAAAGTACCAGATTCATGATGCTCTCCTGTTCGGATCGCACATTGATGAAGGGATCGTCACCGATATCAAGGTGATTATGCGCTTTTAGTTCAAGTTCCCCTGAAGAGGGATTTTTGATAAACAGGGAACAGTAGCGTGCGCCGAGTACATTGGGGAGATGATTTATGACCGCTTCGAGTATGCCGGGTATGTCATCGGCAGTATTGAGTTCTTTTGCCAGTTCGTAGAGCGTCTCGAGGTATGTTTCTTCCATTATGACCTCCCATATTTCTCTTTCACATACCTATCGGCGATGTGCCGTTGATTGATAAACGATAGTGTGTATTTTTGTTTTTTATCGAGCAGATAGATATGATTGCCGTAATAGTATGTAATTTCTGATTGTTGGTGTGCCACTACAGCGTGCAAATTAGATGCTTGACTTAGATAGGTGAAATGGATGTATAATCCCATTATGGCAAAGGAGTCTTTGTTGGAGAAAATAGATATACTGGAAAACAAAATATTACACTTATTAGAACTGGTTAATACACTCAAAAAAGACAATGAGGAATTAACCATGAAGCTTATAGAAAAGGAGGAAGAGGCTAACGGGTTAAAACAGGAGATGGAGAGTCTCTTGGGAGAAAAAGAACAGGTAAAACTGAGGGTTGCACACCTGATTAAATGTGTGGAAACGTTCTGACATTTTGCAGGATACAGTAAACATAAAAATATTAGGTCAGGAATATAAGGTTAAGGCTGGGGGAGATGAAAATCGCATTCAGTCATTATCGAGATATGTCAACGAAAAGGTGCTTGACGTTCAACACAGTGGAAATGCAATTTCGACTATGGAACTGGTTGCGATCGTGATGTTGAATATGGCTGATGATGTGATGAACTCGAAGACAGAATTACAAACATATAAAGAGACCATTGCGGGTAGAATAGATAAATTAATAAGAAATATTGAATCAGTAGAAAAATAAGTGCCCCTGGGGTGTACGCGGACCTTATAGTCCCTTTTGAGTCAACACGAGGCTAAAAGAGGTTTGGCATGAGACTGTTGTGAGCATGTTCTCTTCAACGAGAAAAGCCTAAGGCAGTTCGGCTGGATCTGGCTTGATAGAAGTATCAGGCTCAAGGAACACAAGAAGGCGGCATCATCGGGGGCTACCCTCATATACCTATATCCCCACCTGGAAATCCTTGAAACGTGGTGATGCAGAGCAAACAGGCGATCAGGAAGACGATGCTTGCCAAACGTAGAGACATGTCTCGCGAGGCAAGGGAAGCCTTCGAGGCCTCGATTATAGACCATATCGAGGCATTGCCGCTTTTTCAAAAAGCAGAGGTGATCACCCTCTACATGCCCATTCGAGGAGAAGTGGATCTGTTGCCACTGTGGCACTCATGCAACAAGGTTGTCCTGTTTCCGAGGATCTGCAGCGATAAGCTGACGTTTTGTCCTGCACAGTGCCGGGAGGATTTTGCAAGGGGATGTTATGGTATACTTGAACCTTTACAAGATGAGGCCTTTGCCATTGACAAGATCGACCTGATCATTGTTCCCGGTCTGGTCTTTGACCGGGGCGGATACCGGTTGGGATATGGTAAAGGCTATTACGACAGATTAATCAATACGAATCCCGGGGTAACTACCTTGGGGGTATGCTTCGATGAATTTTATGTTGAACGTTTACCTGTTGATCCATGGGATGCAAATGTGAATTTAGTGATAACGCAGACAGGAGTATATAGAACAGAAGGCGAGGTGTGATGATGGAGATTGTCTTAATGATTATTGCTGTATTCGTCGGGTTGGCCGCCGGATACGGAATAAATATGTATATAAGCAAGAAAAAAGGATACGACTCAGAACTTACCTCACGGAGAATGATTGATGAAGCCACGAAAGAGGCTTCGAACATCATTGCCGATTCTCAGATCCAGGCAAAGGAGATTATCTTTGCAGCAAAATCTCAGAGTGATACAGAGGCAAAGGAGAGACTCAAAGAGGTCTCTGCCGCTGAAAAGAGGATTCACCAGAGAGAAGAGATGTTCGACAACAAGCTTGCCACGCTCGACAAGCGGGAACTGGAGATAAAAAAGAACGAACAATCCTTAAACGACAGGTCGCGATATGTAGAAAATATGAAAACAGAGGTCGAGAAGCTGCAAAAGGAACAAATCGCAAAGCTCGAGCAGATCAGCGGAATGGATTCCTCTCAGGCGAAAAAAGAGCTCATGGATTCTTTAGAAAGCGAGGCCAGGCATGAAGCAGCGAAGCTGCTCAAGCAGATTGCCGACGAAGCAGAGGCAGAGGCGGACAGAAAGGCCAAGAGAATCCTTTCAACCGCTATCCAGCGATACTCTGCAGATGTGG
>CAYRCP010000006.1:0-35420 GCA_964422755.1 uncultured Bacteriovoracaceae bacterium
CGTTACGTACCAGGCATTGCTCAAGAAGAGTTCATTCTCGCGCCAAGTCGCAAAGCCGCCAAGGCAACAACGATGATATTTCATCACTCATGATCAGTCATTCTTTGCGTCTTCGCGCCTTTGCGCGAGTTTTCCTTTTCTCCGGTTACTATCACAGTATCTCAGGATAATACGAGGAATGAAAACTCAGCTTCTTTATCAGCGCAGATCACCATAGAGCCGGCGTGTATTTCTCTCGGTTATCTCTACAACCTCTTCAACCGTCATATCTTTGAGCAATGCCACCTTCCCGGCAGCCTCGGGCAGCAACAGCGGTGTTGTTGCCCGACCCTTGAACGGCCCGGAAAAAGGCCAGGGACCATCGGTCTCCAGCAGCAGGCAGTCCATGGGCACGTTCTGCACAAGCACCTGGTCTCTCCTGCGGTAGCAGACCTCAGGGGTAAGAGAGACATAGTATCCGGCCTTCACGATCTGCGAAACCACCGGTCTTTCGGCCTTGAGCCAGTGGAAATGGGCTTGCTCGATATCTTCTTCATGCAACAGGTCACATGCCGTTTGTGCATGCTGGTGTACGGCATGGAGTACGACAGGCAGGGCCTGTTTCCGTGCCACCTGCATGAACACTCTCAAGAAATCGATATAGGGGGCCATGGCCTCCGGTGATGGGTTATTCAGCGTGTAGTACGGCAGTCCCACCTCGCCCACCGCGGAAACCAGGGCTCGCTCCCTGCCTATCAGTGCCACCAACTCCAGCAGATCCTGTTCGTTCGGCAAGGCCTGCTCGGGGTGATGGCCAAGTGCTGCATAGACAAACCCAGGATAACGCTGTTTTAATTCCAGCGTGGCATAGCTGCTCTTGAGATCGGTCGCTACAGCCACGACTGCCGAGACGCAATTGTTCCTCCAAGTCTCGATATCACGTTCAATATATTCCCGGTCATAGAGCGCCAGATGTATATGGGCATCGATCATGAATTCACCTCTCTCACCACGGAAGTATTGCCCGCATACGTTCAATAATCAAGGTCCTGTTTGCAAAAGTCGCTTTATTGTCACTTTCCCTGCAAAGATCGCTGAACGCACACTGTTGCCTATGGGAAACGCTCTTGCCTCAAGAAGATGGTTACATGCCCCCGGGCTTTCCACGGTATACGGACGTTTACCCTTTCCTTAACCCCGAATCATCACATTATTAAATGGTTATCGAGTATCTCACTCGGACCGGCTATAGATTACCACATGTTATTATATCGACACACCAAGTCTCCATGGCGGCATTTTCATGATAATTCAGCTCGACACATCATTTTAACATGTATTATCTGTGAGTTAACAATATCTCAATCCGGTACAGACATTGCAATGTTTCTTGCCGCGGTCAGAAACCCCTCGGACATGAACAGCGAGGCGAATTTCAGATTGCTCTAACTCTTCAAAACAACAGCAGTTGATGAAAGGGGGAAATAACATCATGTATGGATACTGGGGAAAAATATTACGGGTCGATCTTACCGGGAAAACTTTCACCACACAGGAAATTGACGAGGCTTTTGCCCGAAAATGGCTGGGCGGAGTCGGCTTTGCTGCGAAGATCTGCTATGACGAGATACCTGCCGGTGCGGATCCGCTGGGACCGGACAATCTTTTTGTCCTCGCTGTCGGTCCGATCCAGGGTAAAACAGGAGTCCTGGGTTCCGGCCGTTTTGCCATAGCCTTTAAATCACCTCTGACAGGTTTCTGGGGCCAGTCGACCGGTGGCGGTCATGGCGCGGAGGCAATGAAACGTGCGGGATACGATGCCATTGTCATCAGCGGAAAATCAGACAATCCGGTCTACCTTCTGGTGGACGAAGACAACGTTGAACTGAAAGATGCATCTTCTCTCTGGGGCAAGGATACACACGAGACCCAGGAGGCGATTCAAGAGGAACTTGGAAAGGATAAACTGGTCATGGCCATCGGCCCGGGTGCTGAAAACCTGGTTCGCTATACCGGGCTCATGGTCGAAGACGGCCATGGGAATGCAGGCAGAATGGGAGGCGGCTCTGTCATGGGCTCCAAGAAGCTCAAGGCGATCGTTCTCAAGGGCGACAAGGCCACTCCGGTAAAAAATCGTGAGCCCATGAAAACCATCAAAAAGAAGATTGCCGCAGCAGCAAAAGAGATCAACTTTGTCAAGGCAAACAGGGCCTATGGCCAGGCCATGGCAGTAATTTCCCGCGAGCAGAACAGCCTGCTCCCTATGAAGAATTTTTCCCTGGGTACCTGGGAGGATGGCGCCAAAAAGATCGGTTCTGCAGGGGGCGGATACGATGCAGCATTGAGCCCCAAGCCCGACAGTTGTTCAAACTGCATTATGGGCTGCCACCGCCGGGTGACCATAAAAGAAGGCGGCAAATACGATATGGACGGTTATGGTCCGGAATATGAAACCCTGGGCATGATGGGGAGCAACTGCCTGATCGACGATGTCAAGGCCATCAACTATGCCGCACACCTCTGCAACATGTGGAGCATCGACACCATGGACTTCGGCGGTATCACCGGATTCGTCATGGAGGCCTACGAGAAAGGCTTTATCACCAAAGATGACCTGGGATTCGAGATTCCCTGGGGCGACGGAGATGCCATGATCAGCCTCCTTAACCTCATCGCTTACCGCAAGAATGACCTGGGCAGACTGCTGGGAGAGGGTCTGAAAGTGGCGAGTGAAAAACTCGGCTGCCCCGAACTTGCCGTTCAGGTCAAGAATTCGGCCGTACCTGCCCACGATCCCAGGGCATTCTTCTCCATGGCCGTCAATTATGCCACCGGCGCACGAGGTCCGTGCCACTGCACCGGGTTCCCCGAGGGCTCGGAGATGGGAATCCCGTTTCCTGAATACGACCTTCCCGGGATGGACCGGTTCGGCGAAGAACTCAAGGGCAAGGCAGCAGTGGCTTGGCAGGATCTCTCCATGATGGACAACTCCCTTATTTTCTGCATGTTCTTTAACTTTGCCGGCTATTCTCATGCGCTCAAAGCGGATATCGTCAATGCGATCACCGGCTGGGACACCGATACCAGGGAACTCATCGTGGAGATCGGCGGAAGGATCAATCAGCTCTGCAGGATGTTCAATCTCAAGCATGGCCTGATCCCGAAAAAAGACGATACCCTCCCGGCACGGATCTTCGAACCCCTCGAACAAGGCGGTGCTGCCGGCAAGGTCCCTCCTTTCAAGAAGATGCTGAAAGAATACTACGAGGAGCGGGGATGGCCCAACGGAATCCCCTCCCAGGATACCCTGATAAAATTCGGCCTGGATTTTGCCGTTGAGGACCTGAAGAAGTTATAGATTATCCAGTCACTTCTTTGCCCCGCTCTTTACGGGCGGGGTACTTTCATTCCTTGTTTACGTTCCCCTCCTCATACACAAAGAAATACATTGGTATTGAATAGTTGTGTATGTCTTTAGACTCAATCCTGCCCCTATTTCATCACAAAAAGAGAACCTGCATGAACCACAACGTGAATCAACACAATTGAGCACAGCTCAAGGTATATGCTTATTGTTGGCATATAATCACAAAATGTCGCTATTTAATCATTTTATCACTCTATTTGCTCATAAATTGTTTTTAATCAATTATATCATTTAGTTATATTCTTTTTATTTACGGTACATATATTGCTCTTGCTTCAATAGCTGCGAAAGTATTCGCCACACTGATGCCGCAGTACCGAAGCAAGAACCGAGTTTCAACACGTTCTCGCCGGTACAACAGCGTGATCATAAGCATATTCTGCAGCACATATCAAACACAAGGAGGAATTTGTACATGGCAAAAATCGATGGAGGAAGAGTGTTTGCTAAAGCGCTCAAACGTGAAGGGGTCGAGACAATTTTCACCCTGGTGGGTGGACATATAACGCCGTTCTTCTACGGGTGCCGTCAGGAAGGTATCAAAATTATCGATTTCCGGCATGAGTGTGATGCTGCCTATGCAGCGGATGCCTATGCCCGCGTCACCGGCAAACCGGGTGTCCTGCTCACAACCGCCGGCCCCGGTGTTACCAACACAATTACAGCCATGGAAGAAGCACTGTATACCGGTGTCCCGGTGGTGCACATCGGCGGCGCATCCCCTGCCAGATCAGAGGAGCGCGGCGATCTGCAGGACATGAATACCTTTGAACTGCTTGCTGCCTGCACCAAATGGTCCCGCAAGGTCTATGAGCCGGCCCGCTTTGCCGACATGGTGGCGATCGCATTCCGCCAGGCAACAGCCACGTGGCCCGGACCGGTATACCTCGAGGTCCCGGCCGACACCCTCAGAGCTATCCTCGATGAGGATGAAGTCTATTATCCGAAGAACTACCGTACAGACGCCCTGCCCTTCGGCGACCCGGAACTCATTGAGAAAGCGGCAGACCTTCTCATTTCTGCCCAGGCACCGGTCATGGTGGTGGGAGAGACATCACGGTATTCCACCAAACACGGTGAAGCAGTCGAGGAATTGGCAAACTACCTCAAGATACCGGTCATGTCATCAGTCATGGCCAGAGGTCTCTTCGCTGATGAGGCAAAAAACCCGCTGTTCAAGCTCGGTATGTCTGTTGTGGCGGCCGATGTGGTTCTCACGCTCGGGCTGAACAACGACTGGTATGTCAATGCACTCAACCCGCCTGTTGTCCGTGCAGATGCGAAGATCATCCAGGTGCATACCGCGGCTGAAAAGATCGGTTGGAATGCCCCGGCTGAAATCGGTATTATCGGCGGAACCGGCCCTGTGGCCAAGCAACTGCTCGACGCCGTCAAGGCAAAGACCCCGGCCAAAGAGGATATGACCTGGGTCAACAAGGCCGCCGAGGTGGCAAAGACCGTTTCCAAGGGCTACTTGGACGGATTTGTTGCTGAAGGCGTACCGGTTCACCCCGGACGCTGCGCCGGTGAAGTGGCCAAATTCCTGGCTGCAGAATACGACAGCGGCAACGACTGGAACCTGGTAGCCGACGGCGGAGACTCCTGCCTCTGGATGAGAGCGGCTTCCACTATCCATCGTCCGGGTGGACTCGTAAGCTTCGGCCCGAACGGAACCATCGGTGTCGGTGCAGGTTTTGTGGTCGGCGCCTGGGCATCCAACGACAAGCCGGTCCTCTGGTACACGGGCGACGGCAGCTTCGGTTTCTATACCATGGAGATGGACACCATGGCCAAACAGGGCATCCCGGTTGTGTGCGTGATCTCCAATGATTCGGCCTGGGGCATGATCAAGATGGGAGAAAAGATTTCCCAGCCGGAAGAGATCGGGACCAACGGCTATTGCGGCGTTGACCTGTGCCACATGCGCGATTACCACAAGCTGCCGGAAACCTGGGGCGGCTATGGCGAACTGGTTACCAAGGCCGAGGACATCATACCTGCCATCAAGCGGGCAGCAGCAACAGGCAAACCGTCTATCATCAATGTCGAGGTGGACAAGGTAAACATGACCCCGGCCACCCAGGCTTTCGGTCAGGGACTTGCCAAGAGTGCCGCTGCAGCCAAGGCAAAAGCCGGCATTAAATAAGTTCCAGGAAACGAGCCGGCAGCGCATGCTGCCGGCTTTTCAGACGTAAAGAACAAGAATGATGCATTTTTTAATCCTGAATGCATCATTCTTAAAATGAGTATTCTCAGAGAAAACAACCTGTAAAGGAGTTCTTATGGAAAAGACAATGCGAGCACTGAAACTCTTCGGGCCAAGAGAAATGAGAATTGAGGAAATCGATACACCGCAGCCCGATGGCAACCGCGTCATCATCAAGGTAAATGACGTGGGTATTTGTGGTTCCGATCTCCATATGTGGGAAGGCGGCCAGGTCGCCGAGGGTGCCCGTGACGGCCTGATATTGGGGCATGAACTGGCCGGCAGCGTTGTGGATCCAGGAGCCCGTGCCGACCTAAATCCCGGCGATCGTGTCACCTTCATCCCGATCGACAACTGCGGTGATTGTGAGATGTGCAACATCGGGCAGGAAAGTATGTGCCGCAACGCCTACAAGAGACAGACTCCAGGCGTAAGAGGCCCGGGGTGCTACTCCGATTACTATGCAGCCAGGCCCGACCTGGTGCGCAGGCTCCCGGATACGATCACCGATCATGAAGCGGCCATGATCGAACCGTCTGCAGTGACCCTGCACGGTGTCAGGCTGGCCGACATCAACCCGGGCGATACGGTCTTCATCACCGGGGCCGGTGTTATCGGGGCATTGACTGCGGCATGGGCACGTATTTCCGGTGCATCCTACATCGCCATATCCGAGCCCAATGAACTGCGCGCCCAGAAGGCCAGGGACCTGGGTGACGCTGACGAAGTCTTTGATGCCAAGGACCCAGAACTCGTGCCAAAACTGCTGGGCGCAACCAAGGGCGGTTTTACCAAGGCTATCGACTGTTCCGCTTCCGCTCCGGGTATCAATACGGCGATCATGGTGCTCAGACCACAGTCACGCCTGGTGCTCGTAGGTATAAGCTTTGCGCCGGTTCCAATAAATATTCTATTCTCCTGCCTCAAGGAGATTGAACTCAAGGGTGACATTGCTTACCCGATCAGGGAATTTGATATGACCATGGACCTGATTGCCAGAAAAAAAATTGACGTTGAACGGTTCATCTCTCGATCCATCGGCATGGATGAATGTCAGGCAACCTTTGAGGAACTGATGTCCGGAACATGTGGAGACATCAAGATCCTGCTTAAACCCTGAGCACAGTTTCGTTTGTTCTCAAGAAAAACATGGGTTGCTCGCCCTGCGGGGTGAGCAACCAAGCCCTGCGCACTCATGCAGATTGAACGGGATGGCAAGAGGATTATGCTCTGCACAAAAGAGAATGAAAGCACTGCAATTCTCCGTAAAATGACGGTCATGAAGGTCGATGCCCCCGACTGGATGCTCAACGTGTCATCACATTCAAAACATTGGGGATTTACACATCAGACCTCCATATATTCCGGTGGTCAATGCCCACCGTTGAGCAATCCAGAGATACACATTCGATTATGCAAATCTAAAAAGGAGATACATCATGGCAGACTTTATGCGAGCAGCAAGGCTCGAAGGCCCCAAACACATAGATGTTGTACAATTGCCGAAACCCGAAGCAGATGAGAACAAGGTCTTTATCAAGATAAGCTCATGCGGCATCTGCGGTTCCGATATCCATTTCTGGGAAGCGGGCGCAGGCCTTCGCGGCATCAAAGGTCTGATTATGGGTCACGAATTGTGCGGAACAGTTTTAGATCCGGGGAAATGGGGCGACAGATTCAAGGTTGGTGATCGTGTCGCTGCACTGACCTATGACCCCTGCGGAACATGCGAATATTGCAGGAGCGGTCACCCGGTCATGTGCCAGAACCAGAAGTCATCACCCGGCGTTACCGGACCTGGCGGCTACGCAGAGTATTTTGCCTTCAGGGGCGATATGCTTCGCAATGTACCCGATACCATAGACGATCTGGAAGCCACAATGATCGAACCATCAGCAACCACCCTGCATACGATCCGTCTGGCAGACATCAATCCCGGCGATACGGTCCTGATTGTCGGCGCAGGTGTTATCGGCATGCTCTGTGCCGCCTGGGCCAAAATTTCAGGCGCGTCTTATGTCGCGATATCCGAGGCAAACGCTCAGCGTGCACAAAAGGCTCGAGACCTTGGTGACGCTGATGAGGTCTTCGATGCAACAAACGAACAGTTGATTCCCAATCTGCTTGCAGCATCCAGGGGCGGTTTTACCAAGGCTGTTGACTGTTCCGGTTCGCAAGGAGGTATCAATACAGCCATCATGGCACTGAGGCCCCAGAGCAGGCTTGTCCAGCTGGGACTGAATTTTCATCCGGTCCCCATCAATCTTCTCTTCACCTGTCTGAGAGAAATCGAATATAAAGGCGACCTGGGATACAGTCCGGCCGAATTCGACATGGCAATGGATCTCATGGCAAGAAAAATATTCAAGGCAAGCCGTTTTATCGATGAAACCATCGGCCTCGAAGGTGTGCAGGGCGCGTTTGAATGCCTTTCTTCCGGAAAGGATGCACGGGTTAAATTTATCATACAGCCCTGAACAAACCTGATTCCTTAAAAAAAACACTATCCCTCTAAACGCCCTCCTGTACCGGGAAAACAAAACCCCGGTACAGGAGGAAAATTATGGTATCGTTCCGATATCCCTGGTGCTTGAACAGTCGCATACCGATTGTGTCGCCAAACCCGATGTATGAAATACCCTGTTTTCCCTTTCCACTTTGGTTTAACGTATGCCCATCCGGAGGTATCAGCTGCTCTTCATATACTGCATGGTTCCATCCGGTATGACGGCAACCTTTGCATCCCCTGGATACTCCTTCTCAAGGATCGAGAGAACCTCCGGCCACGTCCCTACAGCCACGGCCTCTGTCCTGTGGCTGATCCAGTCGAACATGGTTATATGAGGATTCGGTGACAGGATAATCAGCTTTTTCAGAACGTTACCCACCACCCCCTCCCCCTTCACCTTCGGTCCGAAGTGACGACCGCCATATTCATTTCCCCAGCCGCCCATAACATAGTGCGGGACCTGACCTTCAGGTGCATCGATCACGAGCACAGCCGTTCCTGCTCCGTCTTTTCTGAGAACCTGCACTGCCAGCCGCAGGGAGATTGCAGCCTCACTCACCTTGGCATAGGCATTGCTGACCGCGATGTCGTAACCGCAAACAGGTGCAATACCATAGTGTTCCCGGGCCTTTTTCCCACCCACCGCGTGTGCGGCCTTGAACGGGCCGGCAAACAGATCCGTGATGCTGCCCCTTCGATTCAACAGCACGTCCACCTTGAAATCCAAGCCCGCCATCTCACCGGCAGCATCACATTCAGCGCGCAGAATATTGTTCTTGAAATTCCCCAAGCCGGTACGGCTCTGATCCCGGTACAGCTGATTGTGAAACTGGTTGATCGTCTCAATGCCGGCCACGCCGGGAAGCATAATCTTAGCCCCGCCGCCGAATCCCACGTGGATATGGGGCGTGATACACCCGATACCGATCTTCAGGTCGCAGGACATAACCTCGCGGTTCATCCAGAGCTCCACACCGGTGGGGGTCCTGCCGAGGCGCACCGTATTCTGAAAGGCATCATGGTTATAGACAGCATACTGCTCCACAATACCATCACCGAGTTTCTTGCGGGCATTGATCATATCATAGGTCCCGTGAGCACCAAGCGCCCAGATGAACCGTATCTGCTCTTTGTTCATACCTGCGCGGTGAAGTGCATCCAGAACAAACGGTGCGATTGCATACACAGGTGTCGGCCTGGTCATGTCATCAAATATAATTACTGCTTTCTTCCTGCCCCGGGCGAGTTCTTCCAAGGGCACACCTTCTACTGGATGCCCTATTTCATAAGCTATGTGCTCCTGGTCCATACCAGGCTTTTCCAGACCGGGAGAGGTCAAGTTGTCGAACGCCCAATGATCGGGAAAATAAATTTCGCGCTCCAGGTTATCATACCAGAGTCTTGTAGGTAGAGATACATTGTGCATGGCGTCATCCTTTCGTAAAAAAGTTTATCGCGTGAGCGGAAAACGCCCCTCTTCCTGAATAGTAATCTTACTATCTATACATATTTTTGTATAGTGCCCAACGCCGGTTTATCGCATAAAGTTTCTCTTTTACCGCCAGGATACCAACCGCACTGGTCATTTTCCTTCGTTCCATGCTCCCGCATGCTGCAACCAAGAAAATCTCCAACCTGTCACTATAAAATCATGCCGGCGTCTCGATAATGACAGAATAGCCGGAAGGATTCAGATTCAATTTATTCATCTTTTTTATCAGCTGGTTATATCCTTTTCCAGCCCGGTACGGATCTTGCTGACCATATGATGAATACCGCGTGCGTGAGCGGGAAGGTTTCTTGTAAAGCAGTATACGCTGCACATATACTGTGCAGCTGTATTTTATCACAGGAGGCTACAGGATGGCCACCATATGACCTGGATATATAAATGGCGCACCCTTGGTGCGGACGTTCCAGGTTTTTGCACGGATAAAAACAAAAGGAGAGTATTGCATGCGATTAGCGACCATAAAAGCATCAGAAAAAGAAATCGCCGTAGTGATTACCGAGGCAGGTCTGGCTCCGCTGAACCTGATTAATGTACGATACGGGAAAAACTGGGCAGATAACATCTATGACATTATCAGCTCCGGCCAGTTTTCTGAAATAAAGGACTGGTATCATTCAGCAGGAAAAAAGGCACTGCTGAATGACTCCAATGGACTGCTTCCGAATGCAGACACACCCTTTGCCCCCTTGTACCGCCAGGCAAGAAAAATCTGGGGTATCGGTCTCAACTACAAGGCCCAGCTGGAATTCCTGGGCAAGGATACACCAAGAATACCTGCCAGCTTCATGAAACCCGACAGCACGATTATCGGTTGCATGGACGATATCAGAATCCCCCTGCAGTCACAATGGACCACCGGCGAGGCAGAACTGGGCATCGTCATCGGAAAAACCTGCCGCGATGTTAAAAAAGAAGACTGGCTCTCCGTAGTGGCCGGGTTCACCAGCACCCTTGATATGACGGCAGAAGATATTCTCAGAGAGTTTGGTGCCGGAGCCTTGGAACGCCATAAAAGCTATGATACCTTCTTCAGCTTCGGCCCGGAACTGGTAACCCCTGATGAGATAGAAGACATCGACCGGCTTGTCGTCCAGACCATACACAATGGTGAAGTAGTGGGAGAAAACTCCCCCAGCAACATGATCTTCTCCCTGGGATTCCTTGTGGAGTATCTGTCTCAGATTAATACATTCTTCCCTGGCGATATTATCACCACCGGTACTCCGCGGGCGGTTACGATTAAACACGGTGATGTAATCGAGTCCAGAATCAGCGGCTTCGAACCGCTCGTCAACCCGGTCATCGATCTTAAGACCACGTAACCGGCCTGATAAAGCAACAGGAGAGAAGAAATGTTTGAAAACCATCTGAAACAAAGGCTGCACAATGGGGAGACCGTCATCGGGTCTTTCGTGGCAACCGGCAGCCCTGATGTTGTCGAGATTATGGCATTGGCGGGATTTGATTTTGCTGTTTTTGATACCGAACACGGCCCCATGTCAATTGAATCGACCCAGCACCTGATCCGGGCAGCCCAGTGCCGGGGAATGACACCCATAACACGGGTCACCAATGCCGAGAGAACGACCCTGCTTCGAAGCCTTGATGTGGGGGCTTACGGGGTGCAGATCCCGCAGGTTGATAACAGGCAGACAGCTCAATCCATCGTGAGATCGATCAAGTATGCCCCGCTTGGGGAAAGAGGTGTTGCCGTGCCGCGAGCGGCCGACTACGGCCTGGTATCACCCAATGCACTGGCTTATTTTGACAAGGCCAACGAAGAAACACTCACGGTAATCCAATGTGAGAGCAAGGCCTCACTGGAAAACATCGAGGACATCGTGCAGGTCCCAGGGATCGATGTGGTATTTATAGGCCCCTTCGACCTGTCCTCATCCTTAGGAATCCGCGGACAGATGAATCACCCCATGATGGTTGAAGCGTTAAGCCATGTCCTGAAGACTGCCCGTGAAGCAGGCATAGCTGCAGGTGTCTATGCAAGCAGCGGTGAACAGGCAAAGACATTGTCTGAGAAGGGTTTTCAATACATAACCATCTCCTTTGACACTATCCTGCTGGCAAAAAGCTTCAAGGCCGAACTCTCCCTTGCCAGACCCTGAGGCGGCAATGGAAAGCGTAAACAACATACTTTATAGTTGGAGAATATAATGAGTGAGAAAAAAAAAGTAGTGATCAATTGTCTCATGACCATGAATGAAGAAAAGGTAGCGAAGCTCAAAGAACATATCATCAAGGCATATCCCGGTGCACAGCCTGAATATCTCGGGGAAGTGCTTCTATCCAAAGAGGAAATGATCGAGCAGTTCAAGGATGCAGACGTACTGGTATCCGGGTACCAGGGCATACGAGACAGGATCCCCTATGCAGATCTGAACCTGAAGGCATATTGTGTGTCGGGCATCGGTTATGCCATGGCTATACCAGGTGCTACAGAAAACGCGGTGGTGGTCACCAATGCGGCCGGCTACTCCACTGACGAGGTAGCCAATCACACCGTCGCCCTGATCCTGGCCTGCCAGAGAAAATTCCACCTCATGTTCCCCTGGACCAGGACCGGCAACTGGGATTTCGGGGTTATGAGACCCACGAGAAGATTCTCCACCTGTACTATCGGAATGTTCGGCTTCGGTCAGATCGCCCGCAGTGCGGCCCGCCAGCTTTCCGGATTCGATGTAACCATCATTGCCTGCGACCCGTATGTGGATGAGAACATTGCCCGGTCCCATGGGGTAAGGCTGGTGGAATTCGACGAACTGCTTGAGACAGCCGATTTTCTTTCGATCCACGCACCTCAAATGCCCTCCACCAACAATATCTTCAATGAAGCAGCCTTGAGAAAAATGAAACCGACTGCATTTATCATCAATACCGCCCGGGGGTCACTCATCGATCATCAGGCCTTTTACCTCGCACTTAAAGAAGGCTGGATCGCCGGCGCCGCACTCGATGTCGTTGCCCACCATCCGCCCGATGATGATTATGACAGAAAGATCATCTCGTTGCCCAATGTCATGACTACGGCTCATGCCGGTTTTTATTCCGAAGAAGCCATCGATGACCTCATCCACATTGTCTCCGGCAATGTAGGATCTGTGCTGAAAGGCGATATCCCGCCCAATATCGTGAACGACGAGGTTATTTCGGTCCTTACATGGGTCAAGTAATTCTTCGTTTGTGTTCAATGTAATTCGAACCACGGAGGCGCACACATACACCTTGGTAGATAAGAGGATGTAGACATGACACACATGATGAAAATACTGATCAACTGTCTGTTAACCATGAATAATCAGCGAGTTGAGGAACTGAAACAGAATATCAGAGCAGAATATCCACAAACCCGGGTGGAATATATCGGGGAGGTCCCTTTGTCTGAGGATCAGCTCATCGAACAGGCCCGGGATGTAGACGTGCTCGTGTCCGGTTTCCAGGATATCAACGATCGTGTTTACCAGGCTCTGCACCTACGGGCCTACTGCGTCTCAGGCATCGGCTATGCACGAACCCGCCCGGAGGAAGCGACAAACAATGCGGTGGTGGTCACCAATGCGGCCGGCTACTCCACTGACGAGGTAGCCAATCACACCGTCGCCCTGATCCTGGCCTGCCAGAGAAAATTCCACCTCATGTTCCCCTGGACCAGGACCGGCAACTGGGATTTCGGGGTTATGAGACCCACGAGAAGATTCTC
Organism: uncultured Bacteriovoracaceae bacterium; assembly: GCA_964422755.1. Taxonomy (GTDB): domain Bacteria; phylum Desulfobacterota; class Desulfomonilia; order UBA1062; family UBA1062; genus DSAD01. The sequence goes on from CAYRCP010000006.1 coordinate 13,347, forward strand.
CACCTGTACTATCGGAATGTTCGGCTTCGGTCAGATCGCCCGCAGTGCGGCCCGCCAGCTTTCCGGATTCGATGTAACCATCATTGCCTGCGACCCGTATGTGGATGAGAACATTGCCCGGTCCCATGGGGTAAGGCTGGTGGAATTCGACGAACTGCTTGAGACAGCCGATTTTCTTTCGATCCACGCACCTCAAATGCCCTCCACCAACAATATCTTCAATGAAGCAGCCTTGAGAAAAATGAAACCGACTGCATTTATCATCAATACCGCCCGGGGGTCACTCATCGATCATCAGGCCTTTTACCTCGCACTTAAAGAAGGCTGGATCGCCGGCGCCGCACTCGATGTCGTTGCCCACCATCCGCCCGATGATGATTATGACAGAAAGATCATCTCGTTGCCCAATGTCATGACTACGGCCCATGCCGGTTTTTATTCCGAAGAAGCCATCGATGACCTCATCCACATTGTCTCGACAAATGTCGGGGCTGTTCTCAGAGGCGAAGTCCCGCCCGATATCGTGAACAAGGATGTTGTTTCATCACTGACCTGGGTCAGCAAGTAATCAGAGACTGAGGGGAACTATATCGAAGGGGTACTCCATCCATGGAGTACCCCTCTCACACATTTTTACCCTTCTCGTCTTGTCCAATCTCGATTAAAATTCAACCGTCATATCCTCATTAATCTCTCTTCAGCCATGAATCCCCCGCAATGCCAAAAAAGATCCCGCCGGTTCCGGGGTCTCGCGAGATATCTGATGATCATTATTTGCGTTACGCAACAGGCGGAGGGCTGGTTACTCGAAAAAGAAAAAACGTTAAAAGGTGATGAATCAATCCGGTGGGATCTTGAATGCTCAAGTTTGCAACGCTTAAGCTCACAATGTGATCATTTGAACCTTTCTGCGAATCCATCGAATTTAACTACAGCAGGCAGTCCTTCTCAAAAGAAAAGGACTGCCTGCTTCTTCGCTGTATCTGGGTGAAGTTATATCTCCCAGGCAGCCTTGGCGCCTTCTTCAGTCGCTTCCATTATGCGTCGGGCCTCGGTAGCATCACCGATAATGTGATGAGCAATGCCTTTTTTCTGCAGAAAATCTTTCAGCTCATTACGCGGCTTCACTCCGACTGCAACGATCACCTGGTCTACGGGCGCAAGGGTCTCTTCTTTGCCGTCGGTGCTGATGGTGACGGAACCTTTCTCGATCTTTATGACCTTGGTGTTGAAGAGCATATTGCAGCCGGCCTTTCCCAGTCTGCCATAGAGCAAGTAGCCATGGGTGCTTGCCGGGTTCACCGGCTTTTCAGAGAGCATCTCAGCCACCTTCAGGGAGGCTGCCCCCTTGGCACACATATAATCTGCAGTTTCCATTCCCACAAGCCCTCCACCTATCACCAGTGCGTTCTCCTGCGGTTCGACATCCCCGCGCAGGATCTGCCATGCATCGCAGACGTGACCGAGCTCGATACCCTCTATGGGTGGTGTTATCTTCTCGCCGCCGGTGGCCAGGATCACACACTCGGGACTGCCCTGTTCAATCATGGCTTCCGTCACATGCGTATTAGTTCGCATTTCAACTCCCAATTTGCGGACCTTATGCGTGAGGGTTTCAATCCAATCGCCATACACCTGCTTGTATGGCGCCATCGCTGCATAGCGCGCCTGTCCACCAGTATCGGCATTCTCATCGAACAGGGTGACCGTATGTCCGAGACGCGCTGCTTCATGCGCAGCGGTCAGGCCGCCGGGACCAGCACCGATTACCCAGACATTCCGGCTCTTCTCAGCCGGTCCTTTGGGATAGACAAGTTCCTGACCGGTTTCGGGATTGATGGCACAACGCAGGGGTTTGCGATCAAACATCAACCGTTCGATACAGCCCTGACGGCAGGCGATACATTGCAGGGTATCTTCCGGATGTCCTTGCCTGGCATTCTTCAAAAAATCCGGGTCAGAGAGATGCTGACGACCGAATGCCACCAGATCCGCATCGCCCCGGGCGATTACCTCATCGGCAAGGGCGGGGTCCGTGTAACGACCCACGGAGATAACCGGTACATCGACGACGTCCTTGATCTTCCGCGCGAGATGAGCCTTGAACCCGGGGGCATCTTCAAATGGTGCGGAAAATCCTGCGGGGGGAAGCCCCTGAGTGGCGAACGACACATCTATTACATCAGCACCGGCCTCCACCAGCGCCGGTATGATGGGCTGGATATCTTCCACGGTATAGCCCCCCGGTACATGCAGATTCTCCTCTACAGAGATCCTCAGCAATATGGGAAAATCATCCCCCACCTGCTTGCGCACCTCCTGCAGCACTTCCCGGTGGATGCGGGAGCGAGCGTGCATGTCTCCGCCGTATTCATCACTTCGCTGATTTGCATGACCGCACAGGAACTGGTTCAACAGATAGCCATGTGCCGAGTGGACCTCCACCGCATCTGCCCCGGCCTTGCGGGCCCGTACCGCGGCCGCGCCATATGCGCTGATCAGATCCCGGATATCATCCTTGGTCATCTCCCGGGGTTTGATCCCAAAGAGAAAGCTGGCAATGGCTGAAGGACCAAAAGCCTCGCCAGTCTGAAGCTTATACATGGTCTCACGCCCGCAATGATGCAGCTGGAGACAGATCTTGCCGCCTTCTTCATGGACGGCATCGCAAAGTCTGGCAAATCCGGGAATAAAACGGTCATCCCATATCCCCAGACTTGTGGGAGTAGCAACCCCATTTTCCATAACCGAGATGTATTCCGGTATGATAAGACCTGTTCCGCTCTGGGCACGTCGTCTGATATAGGCCACCAGTTCATCACTCACCGAACTGTCAGCGTTACCCAAGCTCGTTGCCATGGGTGCCATAACTACTCGATTTGAAAGTTCCAGTGATCTGATTCTGATCGGTTCGAGTACGTGTTTTAGATTATTCATTGCTGTCTCCTTTGTTAGAGTATTATCCCTGCGAAACTGATTCCGCAACTGAAGCATCGCTCTCATATTTTACCCGAATGGTAAAAAGCAATATCTGTACCGATCACTGTGACTGTATATGTAGCAACTATTATTATGTTTTTATCTTCCAGCATGCAATACAACCCCTGTTCGTCGATATATTGACATACAGCGTCGCCATAATAACAAGGTGCCATGGCCAGGCTATATCATCGAATTTTCACACCCGCTGTCCATGTTCATTGGCACCCTGTTCTTTCCGGCATCACCCGATTACCTGCATCTCAAGCATCCCATTTGCCCTGCTTACGCAGGTCAGTTGCAATGGATCCGGCCAGCTCGATGAGAAGCATCTCATCGACCTTGTTTACCCTGTTTACCGGGAATGGTTTGTCAACCGGCCATAGTTCGACATGGATGGGCCTTTTATAGGATGCAATCCCTTTGCAATGCTCGAAGATTTCCTCTGCTGTCAGGATCACTCCCGGCTCCGGCTGCACGAAGGCAAAAACACCATCTCCGAACATGTTGTGCGGGACGCCTACTATCTGAGCCCGTTTGACCTTGGGGTGCCGTATAATAAAATCGTTTACCTCATCAGGAAACACGAGAAAACCTTTCGGCTTGATGACAAATTTCCTTCTACCGGAAAAGACCAGTGCCCGGTAGGTGCCCATATCTTTGAGATAGCCCATGTCTCCGGTATAGAGTATGCCTTCTTTGGAGAGCACGCCGGCGGTTGCCCCGGGATCGTTATAGTATCCCAGGAAGACGACATCACCCTGGACACATATCTCACCGGGTTTATCGTCAGGAAGTTGAGCTCCTGCTGTCCCGTCGTCATTCATGGGCTCCCGGATGGTGACTTTAGCGAGTTCCGGATAGAATTGTCCCACCTGACCCGCCATTTCCTCTACGGAAATCCCCTTGGGCGTACAGGTGAAATATCCCGAGGTTTCCGTCATGCCCAGGGCTGTTCCAAAGGTGGAAGACATCGCCGCCATCTCTTTGAGAAACGGGGTATCCACGGCGCTCCCTCCGTAAAGGCAATACCGCAGATTACTCAGGTCATACTCTTTGTAATCCGGCAGAGCCCAGATCATCCTGAACATCGTGGGAACGCCCCCAAAAAATGTGGCCTTATATTTCCCGATTGCCTCCATGGCTTTCGCCGGGTTGAACATGCTCAGCGTGACGGTGGTCCCACCGCAGAACCATGCTGTCATCGGTCCCTGGGCAGTGCCGGCAACATGACTTGTGGGCATGATATTCAAAAACCGGCAGTCCGTACCATAGAGGCCAACCCCCCTCGAAAGCACTGCATTGTTGCTCATGATGCTCAGGTGCGACATGAGGGCCGGTTTCGGCTCGCCGGTCGTACCGGTAGTGAAAATAATCAGGGCGGGGTCGCCCGGTTCCAGTCGTGCATACTCATCCACAAGGTGCTGCTGCAGGGCTGTATCCGATGTAAGCTCTTCGAGGGCGTTGTTGCCGAATAAAGTCTCAAAGTTGACAGCTCCCTCCAGAGGTTCTTGATGTCCAAGGCCCCATTGAACAATATGTTCAACATACGGACACTGCTCCTGCACAGCGGTAACAACATCCGTGAAGTCGCGTATCGGTGTTTTCCCCGGACAGAAAAAAGCCTTTGCCTCGATCTTGCCCAGGTCGCGAACAACCTCGTGTGCCTGTTGTCTCACATCGAGGGGCGAGATAATGACACCCAGTTTCAGACATCCGTATACAAGCATAAAAAATTGAGGCGTTGCAAGAAATTGTGTGGCAACTCGATCACCTTTCTTCACACCCATTTTCATGAGGCGCAGGGCGTAGAGATCGGTAATCTCGTCGAAGGCCCGGTAACTGATCATCTGCCCGGTATCGGCAAAGACAATGCAGTCATTCTCCGGCGTAATATCCGCCCATTTCATGATATAATCGGGCAGGAGCGGCAGTTTCCATCTTCCATCAAACTTGTTCTGTCTCAGACTGGTAATCATGCTTGATCCCCCCCTTCTATATTTATTAATGATGTACCCATGCTCAATCCACCTTTATTTCGTCATGAACAGCTACATACCTGTTACGACCGGCCTGTCCTCATTAAGGCGTGTGCATGGTAATGGCATCCACCGGACATTCATAAGCGCAGAATCCGCATCCGAGACAGTCCTTGGCATTGTGCAGATACGGGTAGACATGACCACCACCGTTCGAACGATCTTCCTGTAAAGCCAGGCACCCCGCAGGACACGCCTCCACACAGATCGAGCAGGACATACAGCCCTTGTGCGCAAAGACCGGTTTTACCCAGAGCGATCGCTTTATCATTTCACAGCACTCACCTGCCGGGTCCACTATCGCCTCTTGCGGACATACTCTTCCACAAACACCGCATTCGATACACGCATCACCGTTAATACTGTGAAGTTCCTTTCTTGCCCCGATAATTGCATCGACAGGGCACAGTCGCTTACAGGCACCGCAACCGTTGCATCCATCAGTTATTCTATATGACATCCGCTTCTCCCCCGACAGGTGCTATTCCAAGCTTGGTCAGACACTCCAGGGTCGGCCTGCCGCTCTCCCTGTCCCAGCCGAACTGCTCCCAGTAATCGCTCATCATCTTTTCGATCTCCACTGTGCGCCCCTTATTCGCCCCTTCGCTCAGGGGGTCTCGACCGAGGGCCCTCTCGCTGATTTTGAATGATCGTGGATCGATCCCGTGTTTGACATTGAAGGCCTGTTTGAGTGTCTGGATACGTTCGCCTGTTTCGAGATACTCTTCGGGCGTTTTCTGCCAGCCGGTAGCCGCGTTTATCCAGTCAAAGGTGGGAATCCTGGTAGCTCCGAGGAACGATCCGAACATGCACATGCCCACGCCATTGACCACATTCATGAACTTGCTATTCAAAGAGCTTTTTACCGCCTGTTCATGGTCTGCATCATATTTTCTGTTTTTGTGATAGAACATCTTCGCTTTTGGCACCCCTTTTATCTTCTTCCAGAGCTGAAACATTTCATAGTACAGCTGAGCACCCAGGGTATGCCGTCCCGGCGTTGCCTCCACACTGTAATGCAGGGCAAACCCGGGATCCTGCCTGCCGTCGTGCATGGCCGGTTCCTGCCCGCCGGCATGCACGGTAAATTGAGCCGAGTCCTTGCCGATCTTTTCAGCAGCAACCTTGGATCCGTCTGCCAGTATGTCACCGATACCCTCCCTGGCGATCATCTTCCGAATCAAGGTAATAATAACCTCCGTGTCGCCCCATTTGAGTTCCAGCCCGTCGGTATCTGCACTGGTCAGGATACCGTCCTCATAACATTCGATGGCAAAGGCCACGGTCGCACCGGCTGAAATAGTGTCCATCCCTGCCCTGTTGAGCAATTCGTTCATATAATAAATACTGTCCAGATCCTCATTCAGACACAGCCCTCCAAGGGCGATTACTGACTCGTATTCCGGTTTGTGGGTCTCGGGATACTGTTTGCCGGGCATGGTGCAGATACCGCCGCAGCCCAAAGGACAGGAATAGCAGTGATATTTGGCCTTTTCGGTCTGTAAGAAGCTGTCCGGATCGATCGTTTTGGATTTTTCCCTGCTGAAATCCACATTACTGCCTTTCCAGTTTTTGATGGGTGCATCCCCCCATTCGATGGACATCTGGTTCAGCGCCACGGTTCCCCACTTCTGATACATGAGCTTTACCAGCAGTCCGTCCATGGCCATGCCAGTGGGGAGTACCCGCAGGAGAGCCCCCATGTACGCGTTCCATTTTCCCGACATCAGCGGCAAGCGAAATTGAGCCCACTTGTTGCACCCAGTGCTCAACCGCTTGACCTCGTCTTTATCATGGACAGGGATGCGCTGTTTTCCATCCAGCACGACGGCTTTGAGCTTCTTTGAACCCATGACCGCACCAAGACCCGAACGGGCAGCAATCCGGCCGCGGTCATTGCACACTCCTGCTATCAGTGACAACTTCTCCCCGGACGGTCCGATCAGGGCAATACGTGCATTACCGCCGGCCTCACTCATCAGCAAATCTTCGGCCTCTACGGCATCTTTACCCCATACGTGAGAGGCATCTCTCAGTTCAGCTTTGGATGAAGTTACATACAGATACACCGGCTTTTTACTTATGCCCCGGACAAAAATGCCATCATAGCCGCACCGTTTGATTGCAGGAGAAAACGTGCCCCCGCAATTTGCATCACCCCATCCACCGGTCAGGGGCGACTTTCCCACCACCATCCATCTACCGGTGAAAAGCGATCCGGTCCCGGTGAGCAACCCCGAGACAAATCCCACGATATTGTCAGGTCCGAGCGGGTCAGCCCCCTCAGGGATACTTTTATAAAGAACATGTGCCGCCAGCCCTACCCCGGACAGGTAGTTTTCGTAGACATCATCAGCTATATTCTCCGTCCTGATCTCTTCAGTGGTCAGATCCACCATCAGAATTTTACCCATATATGCCTTACCCATTAAGTCCTCCTTGCCTGCTGTCAGTGTCAGCGTGATGTGAGTGACATCACAACATAAAAGTTCTCGATTCCACAGAGTTCTCTCTCAGCAGCGCATCTGGTGCGGATTGATCGCCCTAGGGATCGCTACGGATTGTAGTGCGAAGACATAAACAAGGCCCTGGAGCCAAAGGGTTCTTTATTAATCAACCCTGCCATCCATTGCCTTTTTTTCCTCAAAACAGTGTTTATAAAGCGACCTGGCCGGCAATTACAGAGGGAGGCTACTGCCGGCCAGGTCATAACTATATTATATTAAAACAACTACTTGCAGAACTTAGTGAAACCCGACAGGGTAAAGGTACCGGGATTATGAGGCATACGGGTCCTGTTCGCGCTGTCGCGATTGAATGTAGCGTGATCATTACGGAAGTCTACAATAAGATTCATACCCTCGAAGTTGTACCGGTAGGAACCATCGGGCGTACTAAGGGCCGATCCAGGCATGAGCATGTATTTCCAGCCCTGGTTGGCGCGGTCGGTCATTTCCTTCATTACCGGCTTTTGCATTCCTGCATCCACATACAGCATGTGGACACCATAGTTATAGTTCTTGTTTACCGGGGTCATCTCAAGGACATATATCTTGCGGGGTACCCAGATGATATTAGTGGTCAAAGCCCAGGGGGCACCCTGCCAGCCCTCCACCGTGTAGCCTAATTTAATCTGGTTGAAATTGTTGACCGACTCCCAGCCGCCCCTGCTATTTTTATACAGCTCACATGGATCGGCACTGAAGAAAGGCACCAGCATCTCCTTGGTCTCCAGCAGCTTCCATTTCATGGTTTGGATCGGCCCGGAGAATCCGCCATTATCATCGGTCACGAAATCACTGCCGCCGAATGCGTCGGAACGATTGGCAGGGCTGCCGCGGCGTGCACGACGGATCGAGGGTACATAGGTGTAAATAACACTGTCTTTTGCTGTGTCGATGTACTGCATTGAAAATACAGCAATACCCTTCATGTCATAGGGTTTCTTGATCAACGATATGGACTTGCTGTCAAATCCATCGGGATTATTCAGATCTTTGGTCAGGTCAAGATTCTTGTACTCAAATGACAGGTAGTTTCCGGAAAAATCCCTCTCGTAGCCTTTACGGGTCATCATTGTCATCTGGAAATCGTTATACTGATTCCCATGGGGTTTCATACCATACTTAAAATTGTACATTAATTTTTCGGCAAAACGGGGATCGCACTCCTCAAGATCCGGGAACGGGATTCCCTTTATGTCATAGGCTATCTGACCGCTTTTTGCGTCTACAACATTCAGATCATCGGTGAGTTTATATTTGCCCTTGTTTGACTCCCAGTTTTCCTTGATTACATTGGACTTGAAAAATTCGTCCGGGCTGTAGTTGAGCTTGCCGATGGTGATATTGTAGTCACCTTTTTTGACGTCTTCAAGCACAGGCGCCGGCAGCATACCCTCTGCCTTCTGCCAGTTTGTCTTGTCGATCACGTCACCGGGCTTGAACTGAGCTGCCCAGAGATTTGCAGCAATAAAGATCGAACACAGCACCATGCCCAGTGCGATGGTTTTCGAAAATCTTTTCATTATATGATCTCCTTTCGTTGTTTTTTGATTAATTCATGAAGCAGCGTACGGTAAAACTGATCTGGTCACGATCCCTGAACATGGCGTAGGAATCCAGTGAATTGCCCTCCACAATGGAGGCCTTGAGCTTGAATTCAAAAATACCCTTGACAAATGCCAATTCCGGCTGGAACATCCAGTTCCCCTGAGGCTGATATGCTACGAACATGCCCGGTTTGATCCTGCCGTGATACAACTCGGTATTGGTCAACAGGGTGATGGTACTTTCGTAGCGTTTGATATCCTCGTACTCGTCGGTATCGACATCCGTGACCGGGGTGATCATTCCGTCTTCATAGTCCTGTACGCTCTGCCCGAAATACTGCATGGAGAACAGGAACGGCTTGTTGGAATTCAACGCCCTCAGCCAGACATACTTGTCAAAACCGACCATGAACCGGGCAATGTCTTTCTTGGCAACCTCGCCTGCTCCTGCCAGAGAAGGATCGCTGCCGAAATTGATAGACTCGATGCACACCGGCTCATCCCAGGAATAGGCTACTTCACCGCGGTATACCGTATCTGTTGCGCCATCATAGTAGTTGAAGCTTCCACCGGTGACCTGGAAATCTTCGGCCACCATGTCAAGCTTCATATTTGTCGGGGCATAGACACCCTCGGCCACCTCGATGAAATTTGAACTGGTCATACGCGGCTGATAGCCGTTGTAGGTCTTGAAGTGAGCAAGGGATAACGTGAGGTTGTCTCCGAAGATACCACCCACTTTCACACCCCACCTGGCGTCTTTCAGCCCGTTGTCCGGATGTTCCTCTCCTGTGGAGTAGGTGATAAACTCGGGAAGGGGGTCAGACGGGGCAGATGGTGTGGCAAAAGAGGTGCCTGCCGGTGCGCCAGGTCCGAGGTAGTCGTCTTCGTCCTCCCAGCACGGTGCTATAAATGCATCGAGATTGGGGGAGCTGATCGGTCCGATGTTGCCGGTCCCGATGGTCATACGCGCCATCCACAGGGGTACACGCTTCTCATCGAGATCCTCGATCAGGCCATGGTAGTTGTCCAGCGGGTTGATCTGGTCAAGCAGCCGGAACATGTCTGTTTCACCCCAGACGATGTTCTGTTTTCCAAGACGCAGGAAATAGTCGCCTTTGGTTAGATCGACATAGGCCTCGCGCATCTCGATTTCGGATTTGTAATCATCGATGTCATCCTTGTTGGCATCGCGGGCATCCTGCCACTCGTGCGGGCCGGAATCAAAGATGCTGTCATAGTATGCACGGCCGAGAAGATGATACTTGAGACCGAAACCCAGGTCCCTGGTTACATCGTCAAGGTTGTGGTCCCATTCCAGCTTCAGCATGTTGCGCTGTTCGCTCAACTGACCGGCATCCATCTGGGGATAGGTATAGTCCTCCGTGTCTTCAAGTCTCCACGAATTACGGACCTCCAGTTTTCCTGTAAAGATCATGGTGCCCTTTTCATTGACGGTCATGGCATTACCAATCCCGCACAGGCAGAATGATCCAGCCAGCATCATTACCATGCCAGCTAACCAAAATTTAATACGCATTTCCTCTTCTCCTCTCTTGTTGTTTAGTCTTTTCCTTCAACTGTTGCTCCGGAGTTGAACATATTTACCAGGTAGGGGATAAACAGCAGGGCAGCTACCATATTGAGAAATACCCCTGCTGAAATGAGCAGGCCCATTTCAGCCATGAACTTGAGGCCGATGAACGCCCACGGAAGAGCCACCGCTGTCAAGATAAGCCCCATCAGGACCAGGACCTTGGCATTGCCCGCAAACACGGTGCGCCAGGCATCATCATAGCCCTTCGATGTTGCGGCAGCCTCATACACCTGGCTGACCAGATAGACCCCCATGGCAGCTGATATGCCTGCAGCAACAGGTCCCACGGGTATGGCATTGATGCTGATGGCCATGCCTTTGGCATACATGAAACCCCAGACAATGGCCTGGCTGAGCGCCAGCGGAACAAACACGATCATTGCGGTTTTTATGCACCGGAAGAACAGGGCACACAGCACGAGTATCGCCGCAAATGCAATCCCCAGCGCAACCCAGTAAGAATTTGCCGCCACCTCGTTGCTGGCTGCCTGTTCGGCCAGATATCCGCTGACAACCTTGAAAGAGATAGTCTCCGTGCTGTACTTCTGCGCCACTGCCCTTATTCCGGCAATACGCTCATTGATGCGGTCTGTGTCGTTGTCCCCGTAAAAGGCTTTGATCGTGGCGGTCTTCCAGTCAGCATCCAGCCACGCCTTCATGGATTTGGAACTGCTGGTGATCAGCATACCCAGTCCGCCCACGGCCTGAACATCATCGGGCATCATGCCCCACTTGGGATTACCTTCGTGCAGCGAAGCATTGACTCCCTTGATAAAGGCGGGCATAGACAACACAACCCGCGCACCGGTGGTTTTGTGGATCTCTGTGCTGACGGTGTCTATCAGGTTCATTGCCTGGGCATTCTTGAGGCTGTCCTTTTCTGTGCCTTCCACAACCACGATCAGTGCGTTGGCTCCCAAAAATCGCTGGTTAAACAGGGAAAACCCTTTGATATAGTCATTGTCAGACGAGAACAGGGCACCGCCGGTTTCATTGTCACCCACCATGACACTGGTGGAAAAAACCGCCCCGAATATGAGCACCACAACAATCGCCGCACCCAGCAATTTTTCTGAAGTACCCGACGTGGGTTTGAACACATATGTGCCGAGGACACCGCAGAACCCACCGCTGTGTGCATGCCTGAGTTTCTCGGATGCCGGCGCCCTTGTGAAAGCGAGCATGGCCGGGCCGAACACCAATACCCCTGCGAACAGTGAAATTATCCAGAACGAACCGAAGATACCCAGCTTGTGCAAAAGCGGAATCCCGGATCCCGAGATGGCCAGCATACCGGTACCTACTGCCATTATGGCCAGCAGTGTTGGTGCAAAGCTCCTGGCATACGCCTTGTGCATCGCCGTAAGCTGATTCCCACAGGCCTCGTACTCCCGGTAATAGCGAACCAGGCAGAAGGCCGAAAGAATAAGCGCTGTTGCGCTGAGAATAATGGAAACCGGGATCATCAGGATGTGTACCGGGTATCCGGCCATACCGGCCAGCCCCAGGCCGCCTATCAGGGCGATCAGCATCGAGACGAACGGGATCATGACTCCCTGCCAGGTCCTGAAATAGAAACCCATGAGGATAAATATGAGCAGGAAGGATGCCACTGCTGCTCGAACGACCTGCCCCATGAGATGGACAAATGTGGCACCAACTGCCGGCGCACCGGCGAAATGTATGCTGTAGCCGGCATCCTCTTCATCCGCCTTGAGCTGCTGGAAAGCCGCATACAACTCCTTGGGATCGGCATCTTTCTCGAAGTCTCCCATGATGGTTGCAGCCTTGTTGTCAAAGGAAACATAAATCCCCTTGATCAGCGGTGTCGTGGTGACCTTGTTTTTAAGGATGTTCAGCTCTGCCTGATTTTTGGGAAGATCAGGATAGACAATCGGCAGGGTCTTGGTCCCGAACGAGCTGATCTCGGTGTTTCTGACATTGCCGTTGGTCAGTGATTTCACCGTGGTTGCATCGCATCCCTTCATATTGGTAATTGTCTCGGTGATGCGGTCTATCTTGGCGATAGTCTCCACCGTGTAGATATCGCCATCGTCCACCTTGAGCGTACACAGCAGCGTATTGGGTGAAGCCGTCATATCATGGTACTGCTCACCTAGTTGAATAAAAGGATGTCCAGCCGGTTTCAAGGCATCGAAATCAGTATCCGCCCCCGCTTTGAGCATCTGCATGAACATGAACCCGGTGAAAACAGCAACGATAAGCAGCACCCAGGCCCTGTAGCGCAAGATAAAGTGTACATAGGATGATAATAATCCCTTATTTTCATTCATAATCTTATCCTCTATGTTGTCTGGTGCCTGCAGCTACCAGATAAAGTTGTCATCTGCATACCTGGCCAGCACGCCCCGGTTGCCCGCTGTCAATCCGATCAGCTTACCGCTTTCAGCCGTCTCTACGGACACGGTCGCCAGCTTGAAGGGTTTCGCTGCCTTGTTGACCTTGCGCCATGTGGCGCCGCCGTCATCAGTCAGCATGATCTTGCCGGCTTCGCCTACAGCAAGTCCTTTGCCGTCCTTGACAGCGATATCGTACAGGGCATAGATATCCCCGGCAGGGCAATCCTTCCTTACGGCCTTTTTCCAGCTCACGCCACGATCGGCAGAACAGATGATCTCACCGTCAATGCCGGCTGCGAAAAGGGAATCATTATCTTTGTCGAGACAGAACAAAGTGGAGAAAACAGGAGCTTCCAATTCATTCCAGGTCATTCCGGCATCTTCGGTGAGAAAGATACGGCCCATCTCGCCCACGGCGCATGCGTGTGAGGCATCAAAGGCAGCAACACCATAGAGGATAAGATCGTCATCCATCGAACGATCCTGCCACGTCTTGCCTCCGTCAGCAGTCACCACGATTCCTGCCCAGTCGCCTACGGCATATCCATGGGTGTCATCGGCAAAATCAATGGCAAACAGATGTTTCAATGTTGAATTCTCCTGTTTCCCCCAGGTCCGACCGCCATCACAAGTATACAGGATCAACCCGTCTTTACCGGAGATCCACCCCTTGTGAGCATCGACAAAACAGACATCGAACAATGGGCCTTCAGTCTTGCTCTCAATGGGCATCCAGGTCTCGCCGGCATCTCCGGAAAGATAGATCTTCCCATTGTCGGTTACCACCACCGCGCCATTTTCAGATACCGAGGCAGAGGCCAGGATGTTTGCCCCTATCTGTTTGTAACTCAGCAACTGGCTGCTTTCTTCAGCATACACATCGTCCGAGAATGGAGCGGTGTGCAGTATAAGAAGACTGAAACACAGCACATAAAGAATTTTCCTTGTAATCATTCATTCCTCCCCGTTGTGCAAAATCCTTATGATGAGACTCGCCCTCTGCCCAAGATGGCGAGTCTCATTGTCGATCTTCCTAATACACGACCGCTCCGCCATCGACATTGATGGCCTGACCGTTGATATTCTTTGCAGCCTCGGAACAGAGGAACATGATCGTCACGGCGATATCTTCTTCGGTCTGTTCCCTCTTCAGCGGCACCAGGGTTTGAACCATATGATCGAATATATTCCTCGCCGTTATGTTGAGCTTGGCTGCCTTTTCATCCAGACCGGCGTTCTGATTGTAGATCGGGGTCCAGATCCAGCCGGGGCATACGGCATTCACGTTGACGTTGAATGCAGCCATATCATAGGCAAGACTACGGGTGAGGCTGAGACTTCCGGCCTTGGATGCCCCATAAAACGGAAGCTCCTTTACCGGCATTTTTCCTGCAATAGAGGACACATTGACCACCTTGCCGTGACCCTGTTCTTTGAAAATATCATAGACGGCCTGGATGCAGTATACCTGGCCCCGCAGGTTGATCTTATAGGTCATGTCCCACTGGTCCTGAGTAAATTCCGGGAAACTGTCAGCAGAGCTCGATCCGGGTACCCCCGCGACATTGACCAGCATATCGATGCCACCAAACGTATCCATTGCCGTTTTAATCCACTGATCGACCGATTCCCTGCTGGTCACATCCAGCTCTGCGAAAATCGCCTCTCCACCGGCAGCATTGATTTCTTCAGCCGTCTTTTTCCCCAGATCCACCTTTACATCGCCGATAACCACTTTGGCGCCGGCCTGGGCAAATTCCACGGCTGTCTCTTTACCAAGACCACCTGCTGAACCGGTTATAAGAGCAACCTTACCTGAAAAATCGAATTGAATGTCCATTACTACCCCCTATCGTTAGATTTTTTTGTTTGATGGAAGAACTTCTGTATCCGCACTGGCTACATCTTCGCCCTTCCCAGACCCCTCGAGGAACCTGTCGACACATAAAAACCGTTTCGAGTGCATCGATTCTGAACCGTGATCAGGGTGTCTGTGGTTCACTAATTCTCCTCAAATATATTTTCCGCTCGTAACAGCACCCGGGGCCTTTTCCCTGAATGCATCCGGATCTGTTCTCTTCAGCAGACCCCGCGTCGGTTTCAGTCTGATAGTACGCAAGACATATGCCATCACTCACTGGCGTATAACCAACTGATATATTTCTGTGTTTTTCATTTATATCAGAATTTCGAGTTCGCCTGACGCTATGCTAACCAGAGGTGTCGTCATAACAACAAATCTCTTGACCGTATTCTTCAGGTCATCTATACATTGATAACTATTCGTAAAAAGGAGCCTGTGCATGGAAGATCACCTGCCTGAATTTACCTCGGCGCAGTGGGAGTTTCTGGCTATATTGAAGGCCTTTGATCAACCGGTATCCGTTGACGTGGTGTGTGCGCTCACAAAGCTCACTCCGGGAGCCTTGCTGGATCTTATCCGTTTCACCACCGAAAAGAGATGGCTCCTTGCCGATGAGCACAATTTATTCAGCCTGAGCAAGGGCATCCCCAAACAGATCATTAAAAAATTCGAACAGATCAATACTACGAAGAGGATCATTTCCCTGCTGGAAAAACTCAAAGAGGTCGGCCTTGATGATCAGATCGATCCGGTGGCACACAACATATTATTGGATAAGTCAGGTCAGATCAGCGAGGCCTGTAATCTACAGCAGGAACTGTTCAACAAGGATATGGAAAACGGCGATCTGGAAACAGCCGCAAAGCATCTCAATGCTATCGTAACCCGGTTGAAACCGCTCTTGGGCAACCCGGAATATGATCCGATGTTTGTATGGTCAGTCCTGAACCTGTCTCACCTGCACTGGCGTTTATTGGACCATCACGGAGAATTGCCTGATCTACTGCAGTTGGCTATCGATACAGCCAGGCGTCTTGGCGATCGTCGCTCGCAGGCGTTGCTGAGTCTTCACATCGGGCGTTTCTACCATTATAACGAACGGGACACAAAAACATTGTCCATCCTAGCCTCGGGCCTGGAACAGATCAACGAACTGGGCGATGGGGATATCCTCAGCCAGTCCGAAGAATTCCGGGGACTCTACTGCTACATCCAGGGACTGTTTCCTGAAGCAGCCCCGCACCTTGATCGGGCCGTCCAGACAGCCCTTGGCGACAAAAATATACATATGAGCTTTCGTACACCCATTTATCTGGGGATCTGTACCGCTCTCATGGGCGAGTACCAGCGTTCTATCGGCGTACTTGACGGATATTGGCGCCGGACCCAGATGGCGGGCGAATATATAACATCAACATATTACCGGGCAATCCTGGGAACAATCCTGCTCATGGCAGGAAACCATCATGATGCGATATTTCACTTACATGCAGCCGAGAAAGAAGCCCGCTCTCAGGACAATTCGCGAGCACTTTTCTGGTCACAAAGGGCCCTGTCCTACCATCACTTCATAGAAGGACGTATCAGGGAGAGTTATGACCTGGCCTTTGAGAATCTGTCGAGGGAACAACAGGTGGGAAACGCTTTCAAACGGTATATCTTTCCCTGGATGCTGGAACAGCTTTATGAATTTCACAGCAGGGGGTACCGACCGCTCCCCTCCTATGATTTCGAAGATCAACTCGCCAGGAGCATTAACGGAACAAACATCAATATGCGTGGCGTAGCCCTGCGTATACGGGCCCATCAGGCGACAGCAAAAGGCAGAGAACCCCATGAAATCATGGAATTATTAAAACGCAGCAAGGCGGATCTTAAAAAATCGGGAGACCCGGTCAATCTGGCCAAGACCAGTGTTGAAATGGCCAAGCTGAGTCTCAGGATCGGCGATGATAAGGCTTCCCGCACACTGGCCCTTCAGGCCTGGGAACTGGTATCAGGATATGGTCGGGAATTTATTTCCAGGCATTTCCCCGATGGAATGCTCGATTCTCTTATGCAGGACATCTCAATGCATCAACTCCCCAACGTGCACGATGAAACCATGGAACGATTCATGGACATGATCGATGAGTTCTTTCCTACGGCAACCATCGAGGAATTGAATTCACGTATCATTTCTGCCATCAGCCGGTTCTTCGGTGCCGAGCGGGGTGGTCTTTTCCTGTTCAAGGATAACAGACCTCGTCTCCTGGCAGGGTACAACCTGACCCGCCATGAGGCGGACATGGAGTCCTTCCGGTTTAACCGCGGATTGATTCTCAAGGCATATAACAACAAGCAGCCCCTGGTTGTCCATCCGAAACGAACCCATCAAAAAAACTCGTCTTTATCAGCTGTTCTCTGTCTGCCGGTAGAGTTAAAGCCTAGCCATACCTGGTTTGTGCTCTACCATGACAGCACCTACACCGATCAGTCTTTTGCTTTCCTCGACAGGACCATACTGATTCGACTCGCTCAGCATTTGAGCGCCTATGGAGAACAGATCTATAATTATTTCAACAAGATCAAAAGCAATGCACACACCGGCCCTGAAAATCCCCTGCCGCAAGACACCGCTGGAGCATGGGAGCTCAAGGCACAAAGCCCGGTCATGCTGGACCTGCTGTCCCGTGCACGTCAGGTGGCCGACTCCGAGGCCTCGGTGCTCATCCTCGGTGAAACCGGCGTAGGTAAAGAGCTGCTGGCCAGACAGATTCATGCCATGAGCTCCCGGAGCCACGAACCATTCATCGAGGTCGAACTCACCAGTATTCCGGAAACACTGGTAGAGAGCGAACTGTTCGGCCATGAGAAGGGGGCCTTTACCGGGGCGGACCGCCAGAAGAAGGGCCGCATGGAGCTGGCGCACAAGGGGACGCTCTTTATCGACGAAGTCGGGGACATCCCCAAGGCCGTTCAGGTGAAGATCCTGAGGGCACTGCAGGAGAAGACCTATGTCAGGGTCGGCGGCACCAGCAAGCTTACCTCCGATTTCCGGCTCATTGCCGCAACCAACCGTGATCTGGAAAAGGCAGTGGCACAAGGCCAGTTTCGCGAGGACCTCTACTACCGCCTCAATGTCGTTCCGCTGACCATCCCGCCCCTTAAATACCGGGGCAAGGACATCGTCCTGCTCGCCCAGCATTTTCTGGAGATCTATGCCAGAAAATATGACCGTCACAACATTGCGTTGAGCGCAGAAGACAAGGCCAAGCTGCGCGATTACCACTGGCCCGGCAATGTCAGAGAACTCAAGAACATCATCGAACGGGCAGTAATCCTCTCCAACGGTGAGAGCCCGGAGTTCATACTCCCCGTTGGAGTGAAACCGGCGCAAACCGACCAGTTTACCACCAAACCCACCCTTGAAGAGCTGCAGCGTCAATATATTCATCATATCCTGCAGAAAACAGCGGGAAGGATCAGCGGTCCGAGTGGTGCGGCAGAAATCCTGGGCATCAAACGTACAACCCTCTATACCCGCATGAAAAAGCTGGGGCTTATGTAACTTTTTTTATTCGCGAGTGCTTACCCCGGCCAGGTTTTTTCCGCTCATGCTGTGATCCCTACCCTGCTTTATTCTCAGCTTCCGGCTTGGCCTTGCTCAAAGCAAGGGCAGCAAGGACAAGGAGTATCGTTATCAGGCACAAGACTAAATCCAGGCTCCATACCAGATTATAGCTTCCGGTACTATCGAATATGTAACCGGCCATCGGTACTCCCAGGGCAATTCCCAGGGTCAAAAAGGCATGAATAACGGCAAAGATCACGGCGTAGCTCTTTCGGCCGGCAATATCGGATGTGAGAAGGGGAGGCAAAATAGTCTGGACCGTGTTTCCCAGTCCAAAGAGCACGGTAAAAACAAAAACCAACCATATGGTCCCTGCACCAAAAATCGTGAGCGTGGCGAGAAAAACCATGGAATAGGCATAGAGCACGCCCCTGAAACGGCCGAACCGGTCACAAAATGCCCCCAGGACAAGTTTGCCTGCCACCATGAACACCATGAACAAGGCTACCATGTTGGCCGCAAAAGTCGGTGAATACCCCATATCGGTGAGATACGCCGGTATATGCATCTGTATCCCAAAACAAACCATGCCGGTAAGAAAAATTGCTGCACCGAGCAACCAGAAAGATGCTGTTTTGACAACTTGCGGCAGTGTCAAACCGTCGTGTGCAGTATCCGTACTGCCGGAACTGCCGGGATGATGGCCATAGGGCTCCAAACCCATATCAGCTGGCCTGGCATGAACCACAAAAACAGACACCGGTATCGTCGTGATGCCAAGCAAACAGCCAAGCACCAGAAAGGCTGTCTGCCAGTCATAGTGAATAATTATCCAGTTTGTCATTGGGTTAAACACAAACCCGCCAAAGCCGGTGGCGGCGAATGCCAGCCCGAGGGCAAGTCCCCGTTTTGTGGTAAACCAGTTGGTAATCATCATGGACACCGGAATCACGTGCGTACCTGCCAGACCAGCACCTAAAAAGACAGCGCAGAGATAAAACTGTTTCAGCGTAGTACATTGTGAGAGCAGACAGAAGGAAAGCGTCGCCATCGTGGTGGAGATCCCCATTACCAGCCGGATATTAAACGCTGAAAGCATCTTCCCCAAAAAAGGCGATGCAACCATCGTGGACAAGGACAGAAGTGTCATGAACAATGAAAAATCACCCCGGGAAAAACCCAACGATTGTACTATTGGTTTGAACAGTACACTCTGACAATTAATGGCAATCCCTATCCCGGTGAAAAGCAGAATAAACGATGCAGCTACTATGTACCAGCCATAAAATATAGTGTGTGACTTCCTCTGCTCCATGGTGTGCTGCTCCTTCTTTCCCAGGTTCTTATTTTCTCTCGTAACCTTGCCCTGTTGCACCGGGTTCCACCGTAATGAGCATCGGGGTGCATATCGCACAATCATTCCGAGCGGTTTGGTGATCTTGTTCCGGGAGGCCTGTGATTACACGCGGTCTTTCCTGCGTTCATGTTCAGCTGACGGCACTATTCAGCAAAGTATATGCCCGCTACGCTGGCATGATATAACACACTGATATAATGAACATCGCGGGAAATCCCAGTCCTGCAGGCAATCCGCCTGACGGCATATGACCTCTTGATGACGCATTGCCGTCAAAGAAAATGACCAGCTAATTCGGCTCATCTGCCATCCATGCCTGCATCCGGGACAGTCAATAACTCATCTCAGGCTTATTCTGAACAGCTCGGCAGAACTTCCGGCTGTCCGCCCCGCTGCATATCTTTAAATGATACCACCCTGCTCCTGTACACCGCTGAAACGGCCAGCACGATGGTAACCAGACACAAGAACACATCGATGCCCCACACCAGGCCATAGCTCCCGTTCATATCAAATATGTATCCTGCAAAGGGAACACCGACAGCACATCCCAGGGTAAGGAAGATATTCAGTATACCGTAGTTTACCGCAAAGCTTTTCTGGCCCACCACATCCGCTACCAGCAGGGGGGGCAGTATTGTCATGACCGTACTACCGAGCCCGTAGAGCAGACTGAACACAAGAACCAGCCACAGGGCCTGTGCCCCAAAAAGGCTGAGAGCAGCCAGCAGCAGCATGGAATATGCATAGATCACGCCCTTGATGTGTCCGAACCGATCACAGAGGCTGCCAAGTATAAGCTTGCCTGCAACCAGTATACCCATAAACAATGCAACGATATTTGCGGCAAACGTTGAAGAATAACCAAGATCCGTGAGATACGCCGGGATATGCAGTTGCATGCCGAAGCTCACGATACCGGTTAAGAAAAATACGGCAGCGAGCATCCAGAAAGAATGTGTTCTGATGGCCTTGGACGGCACAAGGCCATCCTCTTGTGACACTGTGCCATCTGTAGCGTTTGAATTGTCACCATATGCCTTTAGTCCCATGTCCGCCGGTCTGGCCCGGACAATGAACAGCGCCACCGGTATCGTAGTAATGCCGATACAGCACCCCAGGACCAGATAGGTGATCCTCCAGTCATACTGCAGGATCAACCAGTTCGTGATTGGATTAAAAATGAGCCCCCCGATACCACTGGCCGCAAAAGCCAATCCAAGGGCAAGCCCGCGCTTAGCCTTGAACCAGTTGGTAATCATCATGGATACCGGAATAACATGCGTACCAGCCAGACCGGCACCCAGAACAAGGGCACACAGATAAAACTCTACCAGTGTTGTACACTGGGACAGAAGACAAAAAGAGATGGTTGCCATTATGGTGGATATCCCCATGACAACACGGATATTATACTCTGAAAGCATCTTTCCCATAAATGGCGCTACAATCATCGTGGAAAGAGCGGTAATGGTCATGAACAATGAAAAATCACCGCGGGAAAATCCCAGGGACTCTACCACGGGTTTGAACAGTACGCTCTGACAATTAATGGCAATGCCGATGCCGGTCAACAGCAGAAAAAACGATCCGATAACGATATACCAGCCATAAAATATTGCAGGTGAATTCTTATGCTCCACGCAGCCTCCTTCTCAGGAAATTCTTCTTTTTTTGTAACTACTCACGTGTAGTCAGACTAAAGCTGTTTAGGCTGGAGGCTGAAACGAGTTCGAAAAGCACGCCCCTCGCACTTTGGCCAAGATTCTGCAAATCTTCACATCAAACGTGCCTTCAAAGCGTGCTCTATTCTCGCTTCCCCTAACAGTCTTTACGTCTTTGGCACCCCAGGGACATGTCTTTCTGGGCACCTGCCTACCTGAGTAGTTACCTTATTTTTTTCGTATAAACCCGTTGGTGTGAATCGCTTCCCACCGTAATACGCATTCCTAAGCGCATCGCAGTATTATTCCAGCGGGGTGTCAATCATGCCCCAGGGGGTTGGGTTTACCCCCAGTTTTCCCTGATTTCATGTTCCGTGATGATCGCTATTGAGCAAAAGATATGCCATCGACATAATTAGATGTAACACCTTGATATAATGAACATCGTGAACGGTAGCTGTTCTGCCGACAATCCTCATGACGACATATGAACTGCAGGTGACGCTATACCATCAAACGCCTTGACCGACCATCACGACTCATCTATACTACATGTAACAATCAAAGGAGCCTGCATAATGGACATTCAACTACCTGAGTTTTCTACTTC
>CAYRCP010000006.1:35520-37003 GCA_964422755.1 uncultured Bacteriovoracaceae bacterium
TAACAATCAAAGGAGCCTGCATAATGGACATTCAACTACCTGAGTTTTCTACTTCACAATGGGATTTCCTGGCACTGCTGGAGGCTATCGGCGAACCGGTTTCCATCGATATCTTGTGCACCCTCGTCCCGCTCACCCCCGGAGAACTCCTCGATCTCATCAGGTTAACGAAAAGCTCCGGCTGGCTCGAGAACAATGATGATAATACCTTCGTTCTCGGTGAGAGTGGCCCGACTTCCCTCATCACCGAACTCAAAAAGATCAACACAGCCACCAGAATCAAAACAGTACACAATAAGATCCATGACCTCGGCCTTCACAAAAGCCTGAATGCCAAAATACATTCACGGTTATTGGGACGTTCAGGACAAGAATATGACGCCGCTGTCATGGAGTATGACTTTGCCATGAAAGCCGTGGAGCGGGGGAACTTAAAATTGGCCATGGAACACCTCGAAAGGGCCTTGACCTCCCTGAATAAGGGCCTGGGGGACCGAAACTACGATATGCTCTTTATCTCGGCATCGCTGGCCATATCCAATATTCGCTCTCGTCTGAAAACAGGCATGTCCAAAATTCCCGATCAGCTGCATCAGGCCATGCTGGCAGCTGATCGACAGGGAGACCGGCGGGCACACACCCTTGTCAGCCTGCATTTCGGGCGTCATTTCACTATGATCGACAAACTGGACGAATCCCTGTCCCTGCTTGCTTCGGGACTCGAAGAGGTCAAGGCGCTGGGCGATGAAGACATCCTGGAGAATACTGCCGAATTCGTCGGCTTATATTACTTTATGCAGGGGCTCTACAAGGATGCGGTGGACAACTTTGAAACAGCGCTGCACACGGAAATCACCTCCAACACTATCTTGAAAAATGAGGGGCTTCCCCTCCTGCTGGCCTACAGTTTATACTCCACCGGGAGATATGCACGGGCTATCGGAGTGCTGGACAGCCACTGGCGCCGGGCCGTCATTGATTCCCAAGAGATAAATGCTACCACCTACAGGACCTCGCTGGGTCTGATCCTTCTGCTCATGGGGTATAAGAAACAGGCGGTCTCTCACCTCGAGGAAGCCCTCAAAGAAGCCAAGAACCAGAACAATTTCTGGTCGCTCTACGAAGCCGAGGGTTCTCTGGCATATTATCATTTTATCGAAGGCCGCATGGATAAGGCCTATGCAACCGCGGCCAGCTGCTGGGCTGAGTCTGCTCAGACCGATCCCTTTGTACGCAGACCCATATGGGGACATGTTTTCGAAATGTTTTACGCTTTCCATAAGCACGGATATCCGCCGGTTCCAGGATACAATTTTGAAAAAGAAATGGAAAAAACCCTGAATGGTGTCAATATCCATCTCCGGGGTGTTGCCCTGCGTATACAGGCCAAACAGATGGAAGCCGACGACGGTGATTCCAACGAGGTCCTGGCATTACTCACGAGAAGCGAAGCCGATCTCGTGCGCTCCGGAGACCCCATCCA
>CAYRCP010000006.1:37103-39376 GCA_964422755.1 uncultured Bacteriovoracaceae bacterium
TCAATCTCTCCGCAAAACAGCCGGAGTCCCTGTCAGGACCATCCTCTGCCTTCCCTTTGTACGCAAGCGCGACAATCTCCCCGGCGTGCTCTATCATGAATGCACTTATGAAAAAAGCTCCATCGAGTTCATAGAGCCGGTAATCCTCAAAAGAATCGGCGACTATCTCTCTACAAGCATCGATCGTTTTGAGGATTACTTCAACATGCTCAACAGCAATGCACGTACCCGCCATGAAGATTCTCTGCCGGTAGATACCCCTGAATCCTGGGAGCTCAAGGCACAGAGCCCGATCATGCTGGACCTGCTCTCCCGTGCACGGCAGGTGGCCGACTCCGAGGCATCGGTCCTCATCCTCGGCGAAACCGGAGTAGGTAAAGATCTGCTGGCCAGACAGATTCATGCCATGAGCTCACGGCGCCACGAACCGTTCATCGAGATCGATCTCACCAGTCTTCCGGAAACACTGGTGGAGAGCGAGCTCTTCGGCCATGAAAAGGGAGCCTTTACCGGAGCGGACCGACAGAAAAAAGGGCGTATGGAACTGGCTCACGGCGGTACGCTCTTTATCGACGAGGTCGGGGATATCCCAAAGCCTGTCCAGATCAAAATCCTGCGGGCTCTGCAGGAGAAGACCTTTGTCCGGGTCGGCGGCACCCGCAAGCTCACCTCCGACTTCCGGCTCATCGCCGCCACCAACCGGGATCTGGAGAAGGCTGTCGAAGAAGGCAATTTCCGCGAGGACCTCTACTACCGCCTCAATGTCGTGCCCCTGACCGTCCCGCCCCTGAAAGACAGAGGCAATGACATCATGCTGCTCGCCCAACACTTCCTGGATCACTATGCCGGAAAATACAAACGCAACAATAATGCATTCTCCCCCGAGGACAAGGCCAAGCTGTGTGAGTACCACTGGCCGGGCAATGTCAGGGAACTCAAAAACATTATCGAACGGGCTGTAATCCTCTCCCATGGAGAGAACCCGGACCTCATACTCCCCGTGGGAGGAAAACCGACGCAAACCGACCACTTTTCCGATGAACCCACCCTCGAGGAGTTGCAGCGACGCTACATCAATTATATCCTCGACCTGACCGGGGGCAAGGTCAGCGGACCGGACGGTGCGTCTGCGATCCTCGGCATCAACCGCACTACGCTGTATTCGCGCATGAAAAAACTCGGGATCGCATAATTTCCGTCTGCAGCTCATCTTTTGACAGCTGCTCAGGAATCAGTGGTACGATGCTATGCACCTCTCTGGTTTATTTTTGCCGTGCAGAGTGATACCATGGTGCATGGGTGCATGTCCCTGTTTGCATAACAACAACCTGTTGTCAGTATTTCATCAAATCAAACTCACCCGCGCTATCATACAATTTTTATCTATTCTTTTCGTGTTATTACCCGCTTAATACCACTGGCATATCTCTTGCTCTTTTATGACGGGCATTGCAGCGTTTACACCGTTGTCTCATATTTTCCCATCAAGTGTAATTACGTGGCTGCGGATGCCTCTTATTCCCAGAAAGAGAAAGGAGCTCAGATGTCAAATTCAAAGATTGTGGTACTCGCCAGGCTTAAGGCCAATGATGGTATGGAAGAACAGGTCAGAAATGCCCTGCTGTCCATAGTAGAGGAGACCCGCTTAGATCCGGGATGCCTGAGTTATGATGTCCACCAGGCAAAAGATGACAAAACCTGCTTCATGTTCTTTGAGAACTGGACCGGCATGGATGCCTTCAGCAAACATATGAAAGAACCGTTTATGGCTGAATTCGCCGATACCCTCAAACCCTTCCTTGCCGAGCCGGGGGATCTCACGCTCTGGGAATGCATATCCTGACGAGTCTCAACGCCGGGCCCGGGTGATTCACTCGGTGTCCCGGCGCACCTTCTCCCTTTGTACCTCAGGACCTTCCAGCATGGATGGATGATTTCTGCGTATTGTGATTCGGGTGATATTGAGATTCGTCCAATTCATCTATGCTGGTACCTGCTCAGGTTATCAGCATATACGTGACCTGAATAATTTCCTTTCCTGAAGAATTGTCAGGCACAGTTCTTGCGGAGATGGAAGCTCAAAGCAAAGCGCGACGTGTCAGGCGAAGAATGAACTACCCTGCATCACCGCAGAAACCAGCGGGATCTTCGCGATGCTGCAAAGAATTACCCCCCATACGAGAGCTTATATTCTCCCGTCCCACCGGCTGAAGTTCTCCAGCATTTTCAGCCCGGGTCCGCCGCTCTTTTCCGGGTGAAACTGGGTGGCGAAG
>CAYRCP010000007.1:0-38546 GCA_964422755.1 uncultured Bacteriovoracaceae bacterium
GCAAGAGTATATCCACACCGGCGAACGAGGCGCTGGAAATAGGGGTCATCGATATCGTTGCAGAAAACATGGATGATCTCCTCGTTCAGCTCGACGGCCGCGTGATAACCAAAAATTCGAGCACCTTTGAGCTTCATACGAAAGACATTACCCTTGTAGAAAAGCCCATGGGGCTGAGATACCGCCTGCTTGCCACCATATCCAACCCCAATGTGGCCTATATCCTGATGCTCATCGGGCTCGCCGGCATATACTTCGAGCTCTCTTCACCCGGGGCGATCCTGCCCGGAGTAATCGGCGGCATATCCCTTATCCTGGCATTTTTCGCTTTTCAGACACTGCCGGTAAATTTTGCAGGGGTGGCCTTGATCATCCTGGCGGTTATCCTCTTCATAGCAGAGATAAAGGTGCCCAGTTTCGGCCTGCTCACGGTGGGCGGGATCATTTCCATGATCCTGGGGTCTCTCCTGCTGTTTCGGACACCCGAGCTCTATGCCCAGGTCTCTCTCATGGTGATCCTGCCGATAACGCTTTTCTTTACCGCATTTTTTGTCGCCTGCCTGTATCTTGTCGTAAGGGTGCACAGGACAAAACCACTCAGCGGAGCCCGGGGGTTGATTGGGGAACATGCCGAGGTCTATGTCTGGGATGCCCCGGGCCAAGGGAAGGTCTTCTGCCACGGGGAATACTGGAACGCCACAGGGCCGGCATCTCTGCATAAGGGCGAAAAGGTGGAAGTGGTTGACATCGCAGGTATGGACCTCATGGTCATGCCGTTTGGGCAAAGAGACGATACCAAAGACCCTGCGCAATGATTGCAGTAGGACTCTCCGGAGGAGCTGATTCAGCAGCAGCTGCTCTTCTTCTGCATGATTCCGGCGCACATCTGTGCGGCATAACCGGCTGTTTCGGGGAATCAAATCCCGGAAACGAAAAACTGGAAAAAGCCAAATATATTTGCCGGTACCTGGGTATGGATCATCATGTTCTCGATGTCCGGGCAGAGTTTGCATCGATCAAGAAATACTTCTGCAGAGAATACCTGGCAGGCAATACCCCGAATCCGTGCGTCATTTGTAACAGGGATATCAAATTCGATCTCCTCCTCGAGCTGTCCAGAGGATTCGGCGCAGATATGGTGGCTACCGGCCACTATGTGAAAAAAGGCCTTGAACACGGCAGATATTTCGTTGCGAGGTCTCGCGAGACTAACTCGCAGGAATATTTTCTCGGACTTGTCGGTCAGGAAGCTCTCAGGCAGAGCGTATTCCCCCTTGAGGATACCACAAAGGAAGAGGCACACTTAATCGTTGAAGGAAGCGGGCTTTCAGTCCCCAGAAATGAGACATCCCAGGACGTGTGTTTCTTCGATGCCGGCGAGTATGTACCCTTTATCCTGTCCAGTACCGATCACGTCCTGAAGCCCGGGCCTATAGTGAACAGCCAGGGCCGTGTCATCGGAAAGCACCGGGGGGCGCTCAATTATACCATCGGGCAGAGGAAAGGTCTCGGTATGGGGTTTGGAAAAAGGGTGTACGTGCTCGGCATCGATATGGCGCGAAACACCGTAACCGTGGGAGATCTTGATGAATGGCCGCACCGGGGATTTATAGTACGATCCGTCAACTATATGAAGATACCCGGTATTGAGACACCCATGGAGGCCCTGGTGAAAGTCAGATATCGCCAGGAGACCGAGCGTGCCTTTATAGAACCGGGCGGAGGCGGTGAACTTATCGTACACTATAACGGGCTGTTTTCTCCCGGGCAGCTTGCCGTGGTGTATGATCATGAAGACGCGGTTCTGTGTGCCGGAATCATCACCGCTGCAATTTTTCCATAGAAAAACAAATGGTTGTCCCGCACGGGTTGGAGAAGGCTCAAGCAGTTTTTGTTTGTGTTATTGACGTGCAGTGGTATGACCGGCATGAATCAATTCTATACCGGGCCCCTTGACCATGATGCTTTATTGCAGGCATAGTGTACGGGAAACGTGAAGCAAAGGAGCTGCATCCCATGAAAGAGATCCTTAAGGAGAAAGGAGAGCCTGTTCATACGAGGGCTATTACCACCACCACGTATTCTCTCGGAGACGATACTGTCCTGGTTCAGGGAATTCTTAAGGATAACAGCCTTGCGCAGACATATTCGATCACCACCGGAGATAAAAGGGAACCGGGGGTAATTCACGAACTGACCATCTCCCTGTTGATAAAGGGGCCTTTACTGAGAATTGAAGATGTTGATGTGAAGATGAGCCATGTCCCGAGACAAGACTGCAGGGAGATGAAAAATTCATTACAGCCCTTGAAGGGAAAGACGATTGTCCCGGGTTTTACCTCCTGGGTGAAGAGCACGTTTGGCGGTCCAAAAGGCTGTACCCATCTCAACGCACTTCTCATCGCAATAGCGCCGGCCGCTGTGCAGGGATTCTGGACGAACAGGGTACGCAGGCCCTTGAATATCAGGGAGGCCTCCAGGGGAATGGAAGCCGGATATCTCATTGACACCTGCTGGGTATGGCGAGCCGACGGAGAGCTCGCAAAGGAATTCCAGAGCTCTTATAAAAGAACATCGATCCGGGACGATGACAGCCTCGATGGTGAAACTTGAAGACTCTCTGTTCTTCTCCGGGAAGCGTGCGATGGAAATTGTCCTGAAAGGCATAATCTTTGCTTCACTCATTATATTCGCCGTGTTGTTTGTTTTTTCCCTCGTGATTTTCGCTGTTGTCCACAAGACAGGCGGAGCTCTTTTCGTTCCCACGCCAAAGGTCATGATACGAGAGATCATCAATGCTGTAGATTTTGGCCGATTTGACGATATTCGAGAACTGGGAACAGGTGACGGGCGGTTTATATCGGCAGTGGAGAGATCGTATAACCGTGCCGTGGTTGGCTATGAGATAAACCCCATTGCCTTTTTCATTACCTGGCTCAAGATACATGTGTTCGGCCTGAATTCGAGGGTTAAGTTCACAAATTTCTGGGAACAGGACTTAAGCGGCGCCCAATGCATTTTCTGCTATCTCTTTCCGGATATTATGGTCAGGCTTGGCGAGAAACTCGAAGGCGAACTGAAGCAGGGAGCATATGTAATCAGTGCCAATTTCACTATCCCGGGCTGGTCTGAGGATACGATAGTACAGGTGAATCACAGTATCTTCAATGATCCCATCTATGTGTATCGGATCGGGAATCACAAGAGAGATTCATCGCAGGCTGTGGCGGGATTATGAAGAAGAGGCAAGAATATAAAAGAGCTGCCGAATGGACAGGTAAATTCTCATGTTGTTTTTGCCGGAATTCTGTTAATGAAGAGCACATAAGGCATAGCTATAATAGTCAATATTATTATCTTGTTACAAGAAGGACTTGTTCGTGAAAACGTATGCGAAGATAGGGATAATCAGTAAATTTACCAAAAACGAATATGCCATGATGATTTTCCTGGCAATTATTATCGGAATTCTCGGCGGATACGGTGCTGTGGGGTTCAGGTGGCTGATAGAATTTTTCCAGCGCTTATTCTTTTCCCATCATGGCGATGGCATACTCGAGGTTCTCCTGAGGCTGCCCTGGTATGCAAAGGTGATCCCGCCGGTTATCGGAGGAGCCATTGTCGGCCCTCTGGTGTATTTCTTTGCCCGTGAAGCCAAAGGTCACGGGGTTCCGGAGGTAATGGAGGCGGTAACCCTCAAAGGCGGTGTGATCAGGAAAAGGGTTGTCTTTGTCAAATCCCTGGCCTCGGCAATCACCATCGGTTCCGGAGGTTCGGCGGGCAGGGAAGGACCCATTGTGCAGATCGGATCGGCAATAGGCTCAACGCTCGGTCAGATCCTGAAGGTATCAGTGGACAGGATGCGAACCCTGGTTGCCTGTGGTGCTGCCGCCGGTATTGCTGCGACCTTCAATGCCCCTATAGCCGGTGCCATGTTTGCCCTGGAGATTATCCTGGGTGATTTCGGCATAGCTGCATTTACCCCCATAGTGGTTTCCTCGGTCCTTGCAACGGTGATTTCCCGGGTGTATCTCGGCGCCTTCCCCGCATTTATTGTGCCCCAATATACCATGGTCAGTTTATGGGAGATCCCGATCTATGTGCTTTTGGGTATCATTGCAGGGTTTGTCGGCGTATTCTTCACCACATTTTTATATAAGGCTGAGGACTTCTTTGATGCCGTTAAGATACCCGATTACCTCAAGGCGTCCATCGGCGGAGTACTGGTCGGTCTTATCGGGGTGTACTTTCCCCATGTGTACGGGGTCGGGTATGACAGCATCACCCTTGCCCTGCTGGGTCAGCTTTCCTGGGGCATGCTTCTGGGGCTTGCCTTCATAAAGATCCTGGCCACCTCGATCACCATCGGCTCCGGAGGTTCAGGGGGTATCTTTGCCCCCTCGCTGTTTATCGGTTCCATGGCAGGAGGGGTATTCGGATATTTTGTGCACATGCTCTTTCCTTCAGTGACTTCGTCCATCGGGGCGTATAGCCTTGTGGGAATGGGTGCTATTGTGAGCGCCACAACTCATGGCCCCATTACTGCTATTATGATTCTCTTCGAGATGACCGGTGATTACAAGATCATTCTTCCGCTGATGCTTTCCTGCATCATCGCCACGGTCGTTGCCAGCCAGCTCAAGCGGGATTCTATCTATACCCTGAAGCTTGCCAGGAGGGGGGTGGATATCCGGGCCGGAAAAGAGATCAATATCCTGAAGTCATTGACGGTGAAAGAGGCCATGACCCA
This sequence comes from uncultured Bacteriovoracaceae bacterium, assembly GCA_964422755.1. Lineage (GTDB taxonomy): Bacteria > Desulfobacterota > Desulfomonilia > UBA1062 > UBA1062 > DSAD01. Next base: position 4,751 of record CAYRCP010000007.1, read on the forward strand.
GGAGGTGGTAACCATTCCTTCAAATATGCCGCTGAAAAAGCTGGTGAAATTTACCCTTGCAAGCAAGCATTCGAGTTTTCCCCTGGTGGATGATGAAGGCCTGCTCAGCGGTATCGTGACGTTCCAGGATTTTAAAGAGGTGTTTTTTGAAGAGGGCCTCGGGGATCTCGTTGTGGCGAAAGAACTCTCACCACCCAAGGTGATTACCATCACGAAGAAAGAAAACCTGGACGATGCTCTTGTCAAGATCGGCATGAAGAACATTGAACAGATTCCGGTGGTGGACGAGAATAATCCAAGGAAGATAATCGGGATACTTTCCCGGCGGGATATTTTTGCGGCATATAACAAGGCTCTTATCAACAGGTCTCTTGCCCTGCGAGGTATAAAAAAAGAATAGGTGCGCCCATGAGCGCGGCTTCTGATACAATTGCCTGAAAAAAGAGGTGTGTTCCTTTCATATACCCGGGGTGTTTAACGGGAGAAGGCACAGGAAGATGCATGAGTGAGGAAAGAGTAACAATCGGCGGCAGGGCCCACTCCCTGGAAGAGATTCATGAGGTGGGGAAGCTGGGTTATCCGTTTGCTGAGATCTCTCTGCTGGACCCGTCCCAGGTGGAAACTCAGCTCGAGGAAATGGCGAGACTGAAGACCGTCTACGAGATGTCCTATATCGCCCATTACCCCAATGAGGGCAATCCGTTCGATGTCAAGACCCTCAAAGAGCAGTTTGTTCCGAAGATAAAAAGGCTCCTGGACCTCACCGAGAAGCTGGATATACACAAGGGGACCATCCATTTCTGGATGGATACGAGATGGGCTGCGCCAGAGGTGGTTTCTAAGAAGATCGACCTGTTAAAAGATATGGTGGCCTATGCCGGTCAAAGGGATACTGTCTTGTGTATCGAAAACCTGACCGAGCGCTACGACAGCTTTATGAAGGCCTTTGATGCGATAGAAGACTTGAGAATGACTCTGGATATCGGTCATGCCCAGCTTCTGGCGAGTGAGAATACCTCGTTCAAGTTTATCGAACATGTGTTTGAAAGAATCGAACACGTGCACGTTCACGACAACCTCGGGGGAACAGGTGTCAAGGATGATCTCCACCTTGCCCTGGGAGAGGGGATTGTCGATTATCCGGCTATCCTGACCCGCCTGATGGAAAAGGGGTATGATTCAACCATAACCATGGAGGTAAAGCCTCCTGATATGAAGAAGACAAGGCAAGCCATACAACGCTGTCTCAAATAGTCCTGAGACAAGTCCCCTGTGCTCCTTGACTAAGTTACACCTCAGGGGTTAAGGAAGTGTCTATGATATGTATTCCTCCTGATTGGGTGATAAAAGGGCATATTGACAAGAGCATTTTGCCTGAACTGAAATTTACGCCCATATTCAGGTCATTGATGCATTTGCGGGGAATGGAAAGCCCCGATGACATCATGAAATTCCTCTCGCCCAATCTGGGCCAGCTGAAGGATCCCCGGACCATGAAAGGTATGGGGCCTGCCTGCACAAGAATGGCGGATGCCATTAAAGACAAAGAGGCAATCGGTATATTCACCGATTATGATGTGGACGGAGTATGCTCTGCAGCTTTGCTGCACAGATTCTTTGTTGGTGTCGGGGGCTGCCCGCCGGCTCTTTTTATACCGGACAGGACTACCGACGGGTATGGCCTCAACATACGGGGCATAGATGAACTGCACGAGCAGGGGGTAAGCTTGTTGATCACCGCAGACTGCGGTGTGACCGCGTGTGAAGAGGTTGCTCACGCCAAGGCTCTCGGGATGGATGTAATCATTACCGATCATCATGAACTGGGTGACAAAACGCCCGATGCTGTCTCAGTGATTAACCCGAAACAACCCGGCTGCCCTTTCTGCTGTGAGGACCTCTGCGGGGCAGGAGTCATTTTTCATCTTATCATCGCCCTGAGATCGCTGCTGAGGGATCGGGGAATGAAAGATCTTCCCAATCTCAGAGAGGAGCTTGACCTTGTGGCCATGGCAACGGTTGCGGACGTTGTTTCCCTCTCAGGCATCAACAGGGTTCTGGTCAAGGAGGGGCTGAATGTCCTGAATTCTGCCGGCAGAGTCGGGATCTCCTCACTGGTAAAGGCTTCGGGGATCAACCGGGAGGTTTTTTCACGTGATATCGGCTTTATCCTGGGTCCGAGGATCAATGCCGCCGGGAGAGTATCTGACGCACGAAAGGCCTTCGATCTGTTGACTACCCAGGATGAGAAAAGTGCTGTGAGCCTGGCACAAGAGCTCAACAAACTCAACAGGAACAGACAGATCCAGGAGCGCACCGTATTGAAAGAAGCTGTGCTCATGCTGGAAGGCGGATCTCATATCGGGGATGTGATCGTGGTGGCGGGAACAGACTGGCACCCCGGTGTTATCGGGATTGTTGCCTCGCGATTGACCTCTATGTTTTCCCGTCCAGCCATTGTCATCTCCATTCATGATGGTGTCGGTATGGGCTCGGGGAGATCAATCCCCGGGGTGGATCTGCATGCAGCCGTCTCGAGGGCGTCCCGGTTCCTCAATGAGTTCGGGGGACACAAGATGGCGGTAGGCCTCAATATAGACGAGAAAAACATCCTTTCATTTGCCGGTGCTCTTGGCAAGACAGTAGAGATACCCTCCGATAAAGCAGAGAGTTACGAGGTGGATCTGAAGATATCCGCGATGGATATCACCCCGGTGCTGCTTGAGGAACTGGAGATGCTCGGTCCCTTTGGTGAAGGAAATCCCGAACCCGTATTCATGATACCTTCCATGGAAGTTGTGGGGAAGAAGAGGTATTCCAAAGGACAATTCAAGCTCTTTTTGAAACATTCAGACAGGGTGTTTCATACCATGAGATGCAATATTGATCTGGACACCAAAGAATTGTCCCGCTTCGTTGATGTTGCCTTTACTCCGGTAAAGATGTGGTGGGGGGGGCATTGTTATCTGTATTTAGCCCTGAAAGCCATATCCCCTGTTTAGCGAACTGGTCTGCAATATTCTTTTGTTCATGAATATATGATGTGATCTCCTGCGGGATGAAAGTGCCCTTGGTAATTCTGGGATCTCCCACCAGGATGAGCTCTAAAATGCCCAGCGCTAAAAGGACGAATACCGAAGCCCTCTTGAGATGCCCGAAGAACACCTTGCGGGCGATGGATGAATCGAGGTTTTCTCTCGTGCCCTGCGGGAATACCTCCACCAGCCCGGCTCCGATCAATTTTACGATGGAACTCATTGCCTCAATGGGTGGTTCAAGAGACTCCCGGACGATTTTCTCCACGGTCTTTTGCTCATCGATGAGATCGAATATCTGCATGTCGATTTCTGAAAGATCGTTGCCTCGAACAAGTTCCTGGGTCAGGGGCATAATGGTCACCGGGCAGTAATCCATGGGAGGGATCTTCTGCTTGATAAGCGGCCATTCATCGATAACGCGCAGTGTATTGAGAATAACCCCTTCGCTTTGTATATGGCAGGTGAGCATATTTTCGGTGTCTACATCCCAATCCTCGAACCGGTATCCACCCTCTTTCCACTGGAAAATCTCGAGAAGAATATTCTTTATAACCACATTGGTGGCCTTCTCCAGGAAGTTATTTTTCAGCTTTCCCTGGGAGATGAGGATGTCATACCAGGTGGACTTCTTTTTTTCATTGTCAAAGGCGATCTTTAGTTGTTTCTCGTGGATAAAACCACCTTTCATGAGGACTTCTGCCCGGGGATCCATTGTCCACTCATCCGATTTCATACCGACAATTACGCCGTCTTCAAATCCAATGGACACGTTTGCCTTGGGCGAGGTAAGGACAAGGGTTCCGGTCTTCATCTGCTGGGAGATGAGCTGGAAGATCTCGGTTACGCCGAATCCCTTTAACGTTCCTAGCAGTGCCATGTCATACTCCGTACCGGATTGGAGGGGATTTGTACGCTCTCCAATATAAAAGGGCTGCAATCAAGATTCCGAATAGTCTTATGAAACCGGTAAGATCAAAGCCTGTCGGGATAATGGAATGGACAAACTGACCGCCGGTAAGAATAAGGATGAATGCAGCACTGAAGGTAAACATTCTCACGATACCAGTGGTGGTCTTGTTGCCTGCAAGCGATCCCAGGCCGGGAAGAATAAGTTCGAGTTTTGAAGTGTTGATGGTATTATTGATCCTGTAGAGTTTGATCTCTTCAGCCTTGGTGTGCAGAATGGAAGTCATTTGTTTCTTGGCCTTGGTTTCAATCCAGTGACATTGGAGGCACATGGGATAGCCTGATTTTGACATGGTCCCCGAGTAGAAGAGATTCCCGCACCTGTTGCAGCGTTTCGTGAATTTGTCCTCGGGGAGATGGCTTAAGAGAAAGAGGATAAGAATCGCTGCAAGGCTTAAGAATATGGCACTACTCCTGGTGAAGATGCCGAATGCCGTATACCACAGGCTGTCGGCGACATCTTTGAGATCACCGGACTGTTTCATCTGTCTGACCAGAAGTCTGGTAACCGGCACCTGCTCCAGAACGAACCTGTTGTCCTGGTTTTTATCCTCATAATCTAAAAAATGCCTCACTTTTTGCGAATCGATACTGCTGGCCTTTTGAATGGCTCTCTCGGCATCGTAGAGGTTATAGGTTATCTGATAGAGTCTGCTCAAGTTATAGTGATAGACAATGTTATCCGGATCAAGGGCTATGGCGTTGCCAAAGGCCTTGATGGCCTCCGTATTTCTCTCGACACCCGCCAGGGCTATACCCAGGTTATTGTAAAACCTGAAATTGTTCGGTTCGAGATCAAGGCTGCGGCTGAGAAGGTTTATCGCCTCTTTATGCCCCCCTTTTTTCATTTCCAGCAGGGCTTTTGTATTTAACGGTTCAGCATCATCGGGATGTTGCTGTGTCCAGGATGCTATTGCAAGGGTATCTTTTGTTGTGCCGATATGATGATCTATGTTGAAGAGCTCTCTGTTCATTTGTGTATGCGCATAGGTGGTGAATCCCGCTCCTACATGGGAGATCCAGCTTGACATAAAGATGATGGAGATAAAGACAAAGGCGATTCGTTTTTCTGCCTTGTTTATGTAACCCCAGAGCACGATGAACCACCACAAAACAAACCACAAGGGGCCTGCATCAAAAAAGATCGGGATCAAGAGGATGAAAGTCATCCAGAGCTTGAGCCCCACTATTGGAAGATCATTGTTTGTACCATTTTTGATGTCATGGAGAAGGTTCGGGGTATATTTGACCAGCAGGCCGATTCCCAGAAGAAAGAAAGTCAGAATTGTAGCAGTAATAACGATAAAGTAAGCATTTCCGAGCAGCGTCGATACGAAGGGCCAGGACGTGAAGAGTCCTTTCAGGGAGGATATGGATAAGATGTCTGTTACCATAAAAGCCTCACGTATGCTCCTTATCCCTGCGGTATAAGACTGTCCAGCTTAATTGCCAGATCCATCATATACGTTCGTTCATCCCCTTCAATCTTCAAGCGGATCGGTATGCTTATGGCATTTGTCGATATGATTTTCGCATTTTCCGCGCCTATTATCTGGATGCGTCCGCCAAAAGACGCAGCCCCGGCTGCCGGGGCGGATTCTTGCTGCTCCGGCAGGGATATTTCCGGAATGGAGGGTTCGGGCTCAGGCTGGTCATCATAGTTGGTGGTTGTCTGCTCGGCCTGGTAAGAAGTTGGCTCCAGGGGTATTTTTGCCTGGGCGGGTTCGACGGTGCGTTGTTGTTTCCCGCTCGTGCCCATTTCAATATGCTTGAGCACCAGTTTCGTAATCTTGGTAAGCGTTTGCAGGACACCTTCGCCGGTGGTAGCCACCGATTCAAAATACGGATATCCATCGGGATTGAGAATCTGGTCCATTTCTGCCACCGGGGTTGCATCAGGGAGGTCCCGTTTATTGTACTGAATCACCAGGGGCAGGGTTTTTATACTCTTGCCATAGTAGTTGAGGTTTTCCTCCAGATTGGCCAGGCTCTCCACATTTTCTTCCATTTTATCCCGCTGAGAATCTGCCACGAATACAAGCCCGTCCACACCGGTGAGCACTGCCCGACGGGTTGAATTGTAGTAGACCTGCCCGGGAACGGTATAAAAGTGGAGCCTGGTCTTGAACCCGCGGATATTTGCGATTTCTATGGGAAGAAAATCGAAAAACAGCGTTCGGTCTGCTTCCGTGGCAAGCGATACGAGCTTTCCTTTCTGGTTTGGTGTGATGCTGGCGTATATGGACTGTATATTTGTGGTCTTGCCACAGACTGATGGCCCATAGTACACGATCTTCGCTGAGATCTCCTTCTTTGAATAATTGATAACTGCCATATTATCCTCCACCTGCCAGTCTCACGATTTCGATCTCTACGTCTTTAAAATCTTTCTGCTCTTTTTGAATTTCTCTGAATATCGACAAGGCATTCTGATTGTCTCCTAGTGCCTTATAGGTCTGGGCGATCTCATAGAGTATCCCCACCTTCATATCATTCGACGCCTCTTCCAGAGATGCCCCCTGTCTGAGAGAGTTGAGCGATTCGTCAAACTGTCCTTTTTCCCGGTAGGTTATTCCGAGCATGATATGGGCATCAAAGAGCTTTTCTCCCGAGGAGATCACCTTGTTGAAGGATTCAACAGCCTCATCCAACAGGCCGGTCTCTCGATATGCCAGGCCCATGTTATACAAAAACAGAGGATCATCCTTGCCTTCTTCGGATGCGGATTCTTCAAGCGCCTTGAATATGGAATCAACACCGGTATCGTCTACAAGATTCTCCGAAGATGCATCGATCTGGAGGTCTTGGATTTCCTCATCGAGTTCGGTTGTGAGATCGTAGAAATCTGTTTTTCTCACATCAGGTTGTGACGATGATTTGGGAAGAGGATCCATCATGCCCTTTTCCCGAACATCAAAAGACCGGGCCTTTTTGTTTACGGTTTTATGGGCTGGATCCAACTCGGCCGCCTTTTGCATGAACATGGTGGCATCTTCACTCTCGCCGCTCTTTTCCCGGATCTCCGAGAGCTTCACATACTGTGCTGCCGCCTCTCTGGAGAATCCTTGGACCTGATAGAGTTCTGACAGTTTCTCGTGAGGTTTCTCCCATCCGGGATTGATTTTAATGGCCTGCTTATACAAGGCGATGGCCTTTGGATAAAAGCCCTTATCATTGTAGGTGTCTCCCAGCCGAACATAAATATCCGCCGCATTTTCATGCTTGTTGGCTTTCAGGTAGAGATCCCCGAGTTTTTTCAGGAGAACAGGATCATCGGGCCTCTTATCCAGGGCGCCTTCACAGGTCCGTATCTCTTTCGTCGCTTTTTTTCTGCCAAAGAGACTGTCGAACAGGCTCATTGTAGGATTCCTTTCATAGTAGGATAAATCCCCCTTATACTCCCCATCATATCTTTAATATATGGTTCATCGGTGCTCTGATATACAAACTTTAACGCTATTATCCAATAAAAAAAGCTGCAGGGCAAAGAGCTGGCAGGGTTGTCCTATCTACTTGACAAAGTATCTATGCTGCGCATTTATTATGGATAGATAAGCTATAGAAAAGGGGTGTTGTATGGAATTTGTCCATCCGGCTCTCAATGAAGAGGTGGAGGCTATCGGCGGACATTATATGTTTACCAGAGAGGATCTTTTGGCCCACCCTGTTGGCGATATACTCTACCTCGTGGGATATGCTGCAACCGATACCTCCTGCTGCGGGGCGGGAGGTTGCGGATATGCACTTGTTCCCGGTCATGTACAATCCCTTCGGTTGCGTGTGAATGAGGACAACAGGTACATCTCTGCCATAACACCGGTGGATGAACGGTTCTATGCAGAGGTGACCGGCGCTATTCGCCGGAAAGAGGGTATCAATCAGGTTCATTTTTTGCTCGCATCCGGCGGTAAAGAGGTAAGGTATTAGGTTAATCCTGCGCAACGGAAAATGAAGCCGTATAAGAACATAAGGGATTAGAATAAAAATCTTTTTATGCAGGATAACAAAAGCGAACGCGGACGTGTCCGGCGTAGCTGATTAGGGAGTTGTATAAGCCCGCAAGGGCTATAAGCCAATGTCTCGTGATAAATTATGACAGATGCGAAGACGGATTGAAGGAGCGCGGTGAACCCAGGCACGGTTGACCATGAATTGGAAGGGACGATTGAGAAGATTGTCTACCGGGATGATCTTTCCGGCTGGAGCGTCGTGAAACTGGCGGTGCCCGAAGCCGAAGAGGTCATCACGGCAATCGGGACCTTTGTAGGGGTGCAGCCTGGTGAGATGCTCAGGATTCGGGGAAAATGGAGAGACAACCCTGAATATGGGAAACAGTTTGCCATGGATTCATACGTGAGCCTTTCACCGAAAACCCTTGCCGGGATTGAACAGTATCTTTCGTCGGGATTGATTGACGGAGTCGGCGAGGAGATGGCAAGACGGCTTGTGGGGGCATTCGGGCTCGATGTCCTTGCTGTTATGACAAACAGTCCTGATCGTTTGAGAGAAGTGTCGGGGATCGGGAAGGTCAAGGCCCGCAAGATATCCAAGGCATGGAACAGGCACTCCGAGATCAGGGATACGATGATCCTGCTTCAGTCACACGGTATTTCCGCCAATTATGCACTCAGGATTCTCAAGGTGTATGGAAAGAAGTCACTTGAGATACTGCAGGAGAATCCGTATCGCCTCTGCTTCGACATCTTTGGTATCGGATTCAAGATTGCAGACAGGATTGCGGCGCAGCTTGGTGTTGATCCTGACTCACCCCAGCGTGCAAGAGCTGGTGTCTACTATGTTCTGGGTAATCTCTCGGAGAAAGGTCATGTATGTTATCCTTACCGGGGCGTTGTCACGGAGACGGAAAGTATTCTGTCGATACCGACGACGATTATACAGGATGCCCTTGAGATGCTGAGGATTGAAGGACATGTTGTGATCGAGGAGAACGGCGAGGAACGGCTTGTTTATCTGCAAACCCTCTATGAAGCTGAAGAAGGAATCGCGTTGTTTCTGCAGTGTTTATTAAAGGATGATGTACGAGAAATTCCCATAGAGGTGGAAAAAGCTGTTTTGTGGTTTGAGTCGAAATATCATATCATGCTGGCGCCTGAGCAAAAAGAGGCCATCGCCAGTGCTCTGGCGAATAAGGCCCTGGTTATTACCGGCGGGCCGGGAACAGGCAAAACCACCCTGATTAAAGGTATAATCAAAATATTCGAGACAAAAGGTGCCAGAGTACATCTGTGTGCCCCCACCGGCAGGGCTGCAAAACGAATGAGTGAAGCAACCGGGCACGATGCAAAAACCATACACCGCCTGTTCGAGTTCACCCCCGAGACTCTTTCGGGAGAGTATGTCCGGGAGCAAAAACTCAAGACCGATATGCTGATCATAGACGAGGCATCCATGATGGATACCGTGCTTTTTTACCATGTCCTGTGCCGTCTTCCCCAGCATGCACGCCTCATTCTTGTGGGGGATGCCGACCAACTCCCCTCGGTGGGGCCGGGAAATGTGCTTTTGGACATAATCAGGTCGGGGAAAGTCAAGAGCATACGACTTGAGAGGATATTCAGGCAGGCAAAGAAAAGCCTGATCGTGGTAAATGCACACAGGATAAATAACGGCCTCATGCCGAACCAGAGGGATCCGCAGACAAACCAGGACTATTTCTTCATCGCCCGGGACAGCGCCCATGATGCCCTTGAGGTGGTCAAGGAGTTGGTGTCGCAGAGGATTCCCTCTCGATTCGGGTTCGATCCATTCACCGACATCCAGGTTCTCTCCCCCATGCATAGAGGCATTTTAGGTGTTGCGAATCTCAATGTAGAGTTGCAACAGCTCCTCAATTCTTCCGAAAAGGGGATCTCAAGGGGCTCTCAGAATCTTTGCGAAGGGGACCGGGTGATGCAGGTACGCAATAACTACGATCTCGGCGTATTCAATGGGGATATGGGAAGAATCGTGCGGGTTGATCCGGTTGGCAAAGTAATCGAGGTGGATTTCGAAGATACTCGCATCCAGTACGGCAGTGAGGATCTCGATGAGCTTATGCTCGCATACGCCTGTTCAATCCATAAATCACAAGGCAACGAGTATCCTGCCGTGGTTATCGTATTGCATACGCAACACTATATCATGCTCCAGAGAAATCTGTTATATACTGCTATAACGAGAGGAAAATCATTGGTGGCTGTGGTAGGGAATACAAAAGCGGTTGCTATTGCAACTGCCAGCGTGACAAAGGGCCAGAGATATACCATGCTTACTGAGCGGCTCATGCAATAGCATCGCAGAGAAAAGGACAAGAACTATCCAAAAGGACAATGAGGAATCAGTGGCTGAGCATAATCAAAAAGATTCCGCTTCTCAGGGAGAAGGCAACGGCGATCTCCTGGTAATTCAAGATCTGCACACCCATTTTATTACCCCGGATGGAGTGGTACGGGCACTGGATGGTGTGGATCTGAGGCTCAAAAAGGGACAAACCCTGGGGCTGGTGGGAGAATCCGGCTGCGGGAAGACCGTCCTTGCGTTGTCTATCCTGCGGCTGATTCCGGATCCGCCGGGCAGGATTGTCAAGGGCAGCATCACCTTTGAGGGGACAGATCTCCTGAAGCTTGATGAAAAGGCAATTCGGCACATTCGGGGGAATAAAATATCAATGATATTCCAGGAGCCCATGACCTCCTTAAACCCCGTGTTCACCATTGGGGATCAGATTGCCGAGGTGGTATTGCTTCACCAGCGTCACCGGGTATCGACAAATAAAGAGGCGCTTGATATTGCCGTGGATATGCTGAACATTGTCGGGATTCCCTCGCCAGGCAAGAGGATCAACGATTATCCCCACCAGTTAAGCGGCGGTATGTGCCAGCGAGTTATGATTGCCATGGCCCTTGCGTGCAGGCCGTCTCTCATGATAGCCGATGAGCCCACGACTGCCCTGGATGTAACCACTCAGGCGCAGATCCTTTGTCTTATGGAAGATCTCAAGGATGAGATAGACACCTCGATTCTCATGGTTACCCACGATCTCGGTGTGGTAGCGCAGTCCTGCGAGGAAGTCGCCGTCATGTATACGGGCAATGTTGTGGAGTATGCCTCTGCGGAGGAGATTTTTTCCTCACCACTCCATCCCTACACAAAAGGCCTCATGAGAGCGATTCCCAGAGTCGGGGCGCGGCAAAAGGGAGAATTGCTTCAGGCGATAGCAGGGAATGTGCCCACATTGAAAGACCTGCCGAAAGGGTGCGCGTTTAACACCAGGTGTCCCGAGGTCATGGATATCTGCCGCAGCGAATATCCTCCCGTGTTTCGGCCGAAGGTAGATCATACTGTGCGATGCTGGAGGTATGTGAGCTGATGGAAAAGATCCTTGAGGTCAGGGGCTTGAAAAAGACCTTTGCCATAAGATCGGGTATTTTCCGGAAGACCACCGGATATGTGAATGCCGTTGACGGGGTGGATCTTGATGTATTCCCGGATGAGACCCTTGGTCTCGTGGGAGAATCGGGCTGTGGAAAGACCACGCTTTCCAAGATCATTCTGGCATTGGAAAAACCTGATGCAGGCAGTGTGCTGTTTGACGGGAAGGACATTCACGGGGCAAGGGGGCAAGATCTCAGCCACATCCGCAGGGGGATTCAGGTTATATTCCAGGATCCTTTCGGTTCGTTGAACCCAAGGAAAAAAATCTCTTCAATCATTACTGAGCCTATGATCATCCATAACGTGGGCTCAAAATCCCAGAGATACGAACGGGCTGCTGAACTTATGGGGCTGGTGGGGCTCGGTACGGATATGCTTACCCGGTATCCCCATGAATTCTCGGGGGGGCAGCGTCAGCGGATCTGCATAGCCCGCGCCCTGGCCGTTAATCCACGGCTTCTGGTATGCGATGAACCCGTATCCGCCCTGGATGTTTCGATACAGGCGCAGGTGATAAATCTCCTGGTAAATCTGCAGGCAGAGCTGTCTCTGTCCTATATATTTATCTCCCATGATCTCTCCGTGGTCGGGTACATTTCCCACCGCATCGCCGTGATGTACCGGGGGGTAATTGTTGAGCTTGCCGATACTGATGCTTTGTTTGACAATCCTTTACACCCGTATACCCGCTGCCTGATGGACGCGGTTCCCGAGCCAGTGCCGAAAAAGGATAAAGGCTCGCCGCGTCCGGAATGGGACAACAGCGGAGGTGCCCCTTTTCCTCAGGGGTGTTCCTTCAGCAACGGATGTCCGTATAAAGATGATACGTGCATGAAGGAAAAGCCTGTTCTTGTTGAACAGGGGCCACGGCATTGGGTTGCGTGCCATAAAAATCAATGAACCAGGCCCGCAGCCCCGCGAGATTAAAAAGACTGAAGGCTGTCAGGGAAAAGATATGAGACGGGAGAAAACATATTCGATTCTGCAATCGCAGTCTTTAAGATCCCTGGAGATTGCTTCGCTAAAGCTCCTAAGGAACGAACCAAGCAACTAAATGAATTTATTGATTTTATTATATGGTTCATAGCGGATATCATTCGACGATCATCTCCGGCGATTCGCCGGCTCGCAATGACAATATCCATATTATTATGCAAGGATCGCAAGCAAAGTGCCTGTGTGATCCTTTATTATTCCAATGTGCGAAGCACGCTTAAGGTGTATGAAACCCGTAAGAGAGATTAAAACAGCTATCTCTTACAAAGGACTTGACATATGAGGTGAGCGTAGCTAATAACAATCACCTCGGAAAAGCGATATAAAGGAGGATTATACATATATGGCCAATCATCCCTCGGCCCTGAAAAGGCAACGACAGGACAAGAAGAGAAGACTCAGGAACAAGAGTTACAAATCTACCATTAATACATCTGTTAAAAAGATATTCTCATCTGCTGATGAAAAAGATATGGATGGAGCACAGCAGTATTACAAGCAGGCTATTGCCGGTTTGGACAGTGCGGTAAACAAAGGAATTTTGCACAGGAAAACAGCAGCAAGAAGAATATCCCGGTTGACGAAAAAGGTGAATGCCTTAAATTCGTAGCACAGGTGTTTTTTAAAGGCGGCCGGTCTGCCTATTCCTGTATAGAATCGTAAATGGTGTTATCACTTCACTGAGGGCAACCCAGATCTGGAATGATCGGCCTGACTTCAGGCTCTGTTCAAGTGCACGTATCTGTTTCAGCAGATCCTTGAGCTGGGATGCCCTCCATAGTGATTTGCGAGAAGAGATCTTTTTTTCCACAAAAGGATGTACACCTGTTTTTTTCCCGTCTTTCCTGAAGAGTATCTGATAATGCTGAATAGCGGCATTTTCAATCCGTGATATAATCTCCAGTTCCGCGATTCCCGTGGTTTCAAGCTCATGCAGTCTGAAGATGGCATCCTTTTTTCTGTCGAAGAGGGAATCCATGAATGCGAATATCGATGGTTCGGTTGAACGCATGACGAGAAATTCCACATCGTTGAGTGTGATCGTTTCTCGCGGTCCTGCATATAAGGAGAGCTTTTCAAGCTCGGTTGCGATAAACCATGTGTTCGACCCTGTAATGTCTGCAAGGAGATAGGCGGCATCCTTATCCATTTTCTTGCTGTATTCTTTGGCCCTTCGTTGGATCCAGTCGATGAGACCGGCCCCCTTGAGGGGATCAAATCGCATAACCTGGACGGTTTTTCCCAGTTGCTTTGTGATCTGTTTGCCTTCTTTTTGTCCTTCGATGGTCATGATGAGGGTGGTGAAGTCTGATGGATTCTCCACATAGCCTACAAGAGTCTCGATGTGTTTTGCCTTGAGCTTGTGTATGTTTCTCACCACGATCAGTCTTCTCTCCGAGAGAAACGGCATTGTGTTGCACAGCTCAACGAGCTCAGAAGCATTTAAACCTTCTTCAGCATTGAAGGAGGCATAGTTCATGGAAGCGTTTTCACCCAGAGAGGCCCGTATGGAGGAGAGCTGCTCCTCGATGAGAAAGGTCTCCTGCCCCACGAACAGGTATGTGCTTTTTAAGGGGTGAATGCTCATAAGCTAAGGGACGCAATGGCCCTGGCAATCTGAAGGGATGTCTCCAAGCAGGCCTCGTCGAGTGCATCTTCGGGCTGGCCGCCCTGAGAGTATTTCCCTTCGTCGGTGAATGTTGCATTCCACACCTTTTTGCCCTGGTTATCCCTCAGGGTGGCTGAAACCGATATGGTGAGCCGATAGCGGTCAGCCGATGAGAGGGAAGTGGATGTTATGGTCCGGCTCGCAGCAGAGACAAGTGCACATTGAAGTACAGGCACATCGCCTGCGGATCCAAGCATACCCATCGAAGACAGGGTCCTTTCGAGATTCGAGTCCAGGGTCATCCCCGCCTCCCGAAGCGCTGTCTCATTAACGCTGGGTTCTAAGGCGACCTTTATGGTGGGGGTTCCCTTGTCCAGGACAAAAGAATATCCGCAGCCCAGGATACTAATGAGAGGGAGCAATAATATTAATAATTTTATTCGGCACATAGATAATTCTCTTTATCGATGCCCCTTCTAAGAACCGGTTGACGTTCGGTTCCGCCATTGCCCTGGTTTCCACTTCAGCCTGTTTTTCATCCTTTGGGACAATAATAGTTGCCCTGAGTTTTCCATTGACCTGGACCGCTATGGTTGCCTCTGATTGTTCACACCATGCCGGATCAAACTTCGGCCAGCTGACGTTGATAAGCATCTCCTCGTGATCCAGCATCTTCCAGAGTTCTTCGGATATGTGGGGAACGAAAGGAGAGAGCATGATGATCAGGCTTTCAACAGCCTCTTTCATCACGGCGAAATCTTCCGCAGTGGAAGCGGAGCCCTTGACCTTATAGAGATCGTTTACCAGTTCCATCATGGCTGAAATCGCGGTGTTGAATCTGAACCGCTTGTCAATATCCCCTGTGACTTTTTTGATGGTCTGGTGGATCTTTCTTTTGACCGGCTGCATCTTTTCGGGTGTGTCATCAGTGCAGGGACCGGCTGCGAGCAGCTGCTGTCTTGAATCGGTCACCAGTCTCCAGAGTCTTGTCAGGAATCTGAATGCGCCTTCAATGCCTTTGTCGCTCCAGTCCATATCCTTTTCCGGGGGTGCGGCAAACAGACAGAACAATCTCGTGGCATCAGCGCCGTAGTGGTTGATAAGTTCTTCAGGGTCTACGACATTGCCCTTTGATTTTGACATCTTGGAGCCGTCTTTAATGACCATCCCCTGGGTGAGGAGTTTTGCGAAGGGCTCACCAATGTCGATATATCCGAGATCTCGCAGCACCATGGTATAGAAGCGTGCATACAAAAGGTGCAGGATGGCATGTTCGATACCTCCGATGTACTGATCAACCGGCATCCAGTAAGCGACCTCAGCCTTGTCGAAGGGTTTGTCAGGGTGATTCGGGCTGCAATAGCGGATAAAGTACCAGGAGGATTCCACGAAGGTGTCCATGGTATCTGTCTCTCTCTTTGCCTTGCCCCCGCAGACCGGACAGGTCGTATTTACAAAGCTCTCCGAGTTTGCAATGGGCGATATGCCTGATTCGGAGAACTCGATGTCCTCGGGCAGGATAATCGGGAGATCCTCGATCTTTACCGGGACCGTGCCGCAGCGTTCACAGTTTACCATGGGGATGGGTGCTCCCCAGTAGCGCTGCCGGGAGATGCCCCAATCACGAAGGCGGAAGTTTACGGTGGCCGAACCGCGGTCTATTGAGGCCAGATGATCTGTGATCTCCCGGATAGCGTCTATGTTGTGCTTCCCGTTAAACTTATCCGAGTTGATGAGGACACCTTCACCCACGTAGGCGCATTCCATGGTCTTGCCGTCGAGCTCTTCTCCCTCGGGCTGTATGACGACGATAATGTCAAGATCGTATTTTTTTGCGAATTCGAAGTCTCTCTGGTCATGGGACGGAACAGCCATGACCGCTCCGGTACCGTAGTCGTACAGGACAAAGTTGGCGACAAAGATGGGCATCTTGAATCCTGTGAGGGGATTTATGCAGTATCTTCCGGTAAAGACCCCTTCTTTTTCGTACATGTCCGATACGCGGGTGAAGGTATCTACCAGAAGGGTCTTGTCCACAAACGCCTTGACGGCATCTTCCTGGCCGGTGCCTTCAGACAACGTCTTGACGAGGGGATGTTCCGGTGCAAGGCTCATGAATGTTGCACCGTGGAGGGTATCCGGGCGGGTAGTGAATACCTCTATGTCATCGGACGTACCCTCAATCTGGAAACGGACAAGGGTCCCGGTGCTTCTGCCGATCCAGTTTCGCTGCATGCTGAGCACGCGCTCCGGCCAGCCTTCTTTCAGATTTTCGATGTTATCCAGCAATTCCTGGGCATACCGGGTGATCCTGAAAAACCATTGGTCATGTTCCTTGAGAAGAACCTGGGTTCCGCAGCGCCAGCACAGGCCTTCTTCCACCTGCTCGTTTGCCAGCACGGTCTTGCACTTATCGCACCAGTTTAAAAATGTCCGGTCCTTGTACACAAGGCCCTTGTTATACATCTGGATGAAAAAGAGCTGTTCCCACCGGTAATAATCCTGATCACAGGTGGCAAATTCTCTGTCCCAGTCATAACTGAAGCCCATCTTTTTGAGCTGGACTTCCATGTATGCAATATTTTCATAGGTCCATTTTTTTGGATGGATCTTGCTTGCGATCGCCGCATTTTCGGCAGGCATACCAAAGGCGTCCCAGCCCATGGGGTGCAGTACGTTAAAGCCGTTCATCCTTTTATATCTGGCTACCACATCTCCTATGGTATAGTTTCGCACATGCCCCATGTGGATACGGCCGGATGGGTAGGGGAACATCTCGAGCAGGTAATACTTCGGTTTGTTCTCATCAGCGTCCACCTTGAAGAGACTGGTTTCTTCCCAGCTTTTCTGCCATTTGGATTCAATAGACTGTGGGTTGTAGTCCGTGGTCATCTTTCCCTCCCCGTATATAGTGGTTGCATCATTAGCATATCACCTCCTCGGTAGTCCAGTATGGTATTTAAGGAATACAGGCAGGTATAGCGCTTGTTTAATTTTTCCGCTGCCTGGCGAAGAGAGTTAAAACTATCTGAAATCAGTTATTTTATTTGGAATATGCCATGCTCCGGCTTATTTCTCTTTGCATTTCATATCCATATTGATATGGTTGTGCCGACTATGAGATGGTTCAGAATTGTAATCGGTATTGTTGTCATTGTTTGTCTTGCAGGTGCGCTGTGGTCGTACTGGTTTATTTTCCGCGGGCTCCCTTCCATCCATGAGCTGAAAAATATGGCGCCCACCAAGCTCAGCAAGGTGATAGCCGCTGATGGAAGTACCATAGCATACTTCCCTCCGGAAGGAAGGATCATCCTCAACGGGCAAGACATTTCCCCCAGGTTCAAACAGGCCTTCATTTCAGCTGAGGATGCAACGTTCTATAAACATGCAGGCCTCGATTTCAAGAGGATCTTTTCGGCATTGATGGCCGATATCCGTGCAGCCTCATATGTTCAGGGGGCATCGACGATTACGCAGCAGGTTGTGCGTTCGTATCTTCTCAGCCGTAAAAAGACCATAACCAGGAAGGTCAAGGAAATCTTTCTTGCCGTGCGGATTGAAAGAACCCTGTCCAAGGATCAGATCCTCAATCTCTACCTTGATCGTCTCTATCTGGGCAGTGGTGCATATGGCGTGGGGGCAGCCGCCCTGAGGTACTTCGGAAAAGAGTGCAGGGAATTGACCCTGGCGGAAATGTCGTTCATCGCCGGTCTTGCTCCGGCCCCTGCCCGATACTCGCCGCTGAATAATTTCCCCGCAGCGAAGATGCGTCAGAAATATGTGCTCACCAGAATGTCCCAGGAAGGCTACATCACCCAGGCCGAGGCCTTAGATGCATTGGCCGAGCCTTTACGGATAACCGCTGAGTCGGTTGCTCTCTTTACCCGGTATCCCTATGTCACGGACTATGTGAAGGCACAGGTGACGCAGAGATATGGTGAGGCGATATTCGAAAAGGGCGTGAATATTCAGACCACCATTTCTCCACAACTCCAGGATGCTGCAATACGGGCATTGAGAAAGGGTATCATCGATCTTGAGATGAGGCAGGGCAATTACCGGGGACCGGAGAAGGGAATCAGTCCGACGCGCAAGGAACGGATGTTCGCCTTTCAGGAGAATCAGATCTCCTGGAAAGGCCTGGAGCTCTATGAACTCTACTGGGCGGAGGTCGTCAATCTGTCCCCCCTCATTGTCGATATCGGGGAAAAGAATATTGAGCTCGAGGCAGAGAGTTTTGCCTGGGTCAATCCGAAAGGTAACTGGAATCCAGGGGATCTTCTCGAAATTTCGGACGTGATCCGTCTGTGTTATACCCCCAAAGGGTTTGTTTTTTCTCAGGAGCCGCGGGTTCAGGCTGCCCTGGTAGGCTTTGACCTGGAAAAGTCCAAGGTTCTTGCCGTCGTGGGGGGATTTGACTATACGCGGAGTCAGTTCAACAGGGCAATGCATGCCAAGCGGCAGAGCGGTTCTGCAATAAAACCATTTATCTATGCTGCTGCTATCGACAAGGGGCTTACCCCTGCAACCATCATCTTCGATACCCCGATCACCTATAAATCCGAAGAAGACGAGGAGACGTGGAGACCGAAGAACTATGAAGATAAATTCTACGGTCCCACCACATTGAGAACCGGCCTGGTGCTGTCTCGCAACGTTGTCACCGTAAAGATCCTCAAGGATATCGGGCTTGGCTATACCATACAGTACCTGGATCGCTTCGATCTGGGGACAAAATTACCGAGAGATCTTTCGCTGGCATTGGGGTCTGGTGTGCTGACACCCTATAATCTCTTAAAGGCATATGCGACATTTGCCACCTATGGCGTACGTTTTGATCCGCATCTGATCGAGTACATAACACAGATCGATGTGGGCCCGATTTTTACGGCAAAGAACGACCGGATTACGGGTGAGGAACCCGATGCAGGTGCAAAAAAACAAGTGATCTCGGAGCAAACGGGATACATCATCACGAATATACTCGATGAAGTGGTGCAGCATGGGACCGGCTGGCGTGCCCGCTCGCTGAAGAGACCTGTTGCCGGCAAGACAGGCACCAGTGACGACAACAGGGATGCATGGTTTGTGGGCTATACCCCGGAGATCCTGTGCGGGGTGTGGGTAGGCTATGATGATATGATGCCCCTGGGAGAAAACGAGACCGGAAGCAGGGCGGCATGCCCCATCTTTGAAGACTTTATGAAGGTCGCTCTCAAAGACAGGCCTGTGCGTGATTTCAGGGTTCCTGCCGGAATCGTGTTTGCCAGGGTTGACACAAAGACCGGCAGGCTCGCCAATGAGAGATCAAAAAATGTTCGGTTTGAGTGTTTCAAGGAAGGCACCCTGCCGCTTAAGGAAGAGTCCGGATACGACGAGCTTCTGCTCAAGGAGGTCTATTGATGAAAAAAGCCATGACCTTTTTCCTCGTACTGGCGATTATCCTTCCTCTGACCGGTTTTGCCGAAGAAATAACGCTGGTGAAGCGCGCCAGGCGTTTGGAGAACCTTCAATCCAGTTCTCACACGGTTCAGAAGGGGGATACTCTCTCGAAGATTTTCCTGAAGGACTTCGGGGCAAAGCTCGAAGATATGCCCTATCTTTATAAGGAATTCAGAGAGCTCAATCCCAGGATTAAAAATCTGAATCATATCCGGGCAGGGCAGAAGATTGTCATTCCGAGTATGCCCGAGCAGGGGCAAGAGATGTCCGTGAAAGCCGCTTCGCCCGATGTCTTTGTCGTGAAACGAGGGGAGCATCTTGCCATGGTGCTCAGGAAGGTCTACGGCCTTCCCGACAAGCTTATCTTTAACGAATATCTCAACCTGATCAGAGAATTGAATCCGGATATCGAAGACATTAACCATATAGAGCCCGGTCAGGAGATAAAGATGCCGAAGGTCGAGGAGGTCATCGGTGCTGCTCAACGGGCGGAACAGCCGGTAAAGATTGTAAAGATAACGGAGCGGAAAAAGCCCGAAGAACCGAAAGAAGAGCCTGCCCTCCCCAAGGAAGAGGAGATCAGCGCGGGACCACCAGCATCCCAGGAAGAAAAGCCCAAGACCACAGAGGTAGTAATTCCGGTGGAAAAAGAAGAGCAGGAACCCCCGAAGAAACAGGAAGATCTGCTGCCTTTAGAGGAGATAAAGGTGGAGGTTGCTCAGGCAGCTTTGCTTGACGAACAGAACGAGGACAGCGAGATACCGGCAGCGCAGCCTCCAATGGTGAAGGCTGAGGAACCCCTGCAGGCCCCGAAAGTTCCTGAACAAAAACAACAAATAAAGACGCCCGGGGGCTCCGGGGCGGAAACGGACGGGGTAGAGGAAGCGAAAAGACAGCGTGCTTCCAGGCTTGTGAGAAATACCCTCATGCCGGCGCTGACAAAGATGGGGGGGAGCCAGAAAGACCAGGGCACCTACTTTATGCCCATGGCAGGGGGAAGCAGTATCTCTATCGATGCGAGCGAGATTCCCGTCATGGAGCTCGACACGGGAAGACGTATCATTCTCGATGTAAACAATAAGATTTCTCAGGAGGTCAAAGATCTGCTGGAGAAGACATTCCCTGATTGTAAGATTGTAGCCGGCCCGATACAAGGCCTTGAAGAGGTGATGGACAGGGTTCTGAGCGTATCAGGCTACTTCTCGATCAATAAGGATGCCGGCCCTCTGCTCGTGGGAGAGGAAGAAAAGGTGAGGTTCTTTGGCAAATGGATCGTGTACAAGGATTTTTCCCGGCATAATGTGTTTGTGGTCAACATCCTCTCAGATGAGGACAAACGCACCCCTGAGACGATCCGGGACTATGCGTCCCGCTTTGGCATCGATCTCATAGAATTGGGCGGCGAGGAAGACACTTCTGCCCCCTCGGGAAAGGATCTTGTCAAGAAGATGGACCATTCGTATCAGGTTCTGCTCGATGAATTGGGTGTTGCCTATGATACCGACAAGGTGCTCGATCTTATCTCTCTCGATGCACTGAAGATTGTCTACAATGCCCCCCTTTTAGTGAAACGTGTTATCTTAACAGAGGACCTGCCTGACGAGACCATGGCAGACCTGCTGAAGCAGAAAGGCTATACCGTAATCAATACCAGGAGCACACCGCTCAAGGAGGTCTTGGGTGCCATTGAGATCGCTTCGGAGGGACCTCCTGTCAGGATAACGGTCGGACAGGGCAGGTCAGAGCTTGAACTGCCGGCCTTGAAGGTGGGGGACAACATAATCCTGGAGCGGATCGTGGATCGTGATATTGCGAACTATCTCGTGTCGGAAGGAAAGCACATCCTCGCATGGTAGCAGCAGCCTGAATACTCAGTTGCTGCTGTCATGCGTGCTGCTGAGAGGAAACACCCGCCGCTGCCCCCTGATTCTGATGAGTCATCGCCAGTGGTGACGAATGCCCATGTATAGTCGGATTCGATGCCGAATCTGTACGGGTCGTTCACCGCAGTAGAGAGTGTTGCCGTATAGGTTGTACCATACTCGAGGCTGTTTTCCGGGGTGAACACGGCAATACCGCCGGATTCATAGGTAACGGTTCCCGCAACCAGCCCCGATCCGTCGGAGACGGTGAAGGTGGCTGCGTTTATGGTTTCGGGGTCCATCTCGGTGGAAAAGAACGCCCGGATACTTGTGTCGATGCTGGCATCGCCTTCACCATCAGCAGGGCTCGTGATGCAAACCATGGGAAAAACATCACCTTCGGGATCATAATCGATGAGCGTCGGACCATTGCCCGCAGCATGAATGTCTCTCATGGAATTTCCCCAGATACCAAATAAGGGAGAAGGGTTTGAAGGGGTAATCAGGTTTGCCTGCGAGGACCAGGTGCTTCCGTCAAAATGGTAGATTGTTCCGAAGCCTGATACCCGTCCTACTGCATATATATTGCACGCAGAGGCCCCCCATAGTGCATTGAGAACGATTTCACGGGAAATGCCACTGGACAGGGAGGTCCAGATCTCTCCGTCATACCATAAGATGGTGCCCGACTCCCCAACGGCAAAGACATTATCCGGGGACGTACCCCAGACACCGTTCAATGAGGTATACTGGGGGCTTGTCTGTAACTCCCATTCCTGACCGTCATAGTGGAGGATGGTGAGCAGATTTCCCACGGCAAAGACGTCGGTCGAAGAGCTGCCCCAGATGGCGTTGAGGTTGTTTCCGCCGGGGCCCTGTGAGGTCCAGCTGGTGCCGTTATAGTGAAGGATAGTGCCGTTGGCACCCACGGCAAAGACGTCGGTCGAAGAGCTGCCCCAGATTCCGTTGAGGTTGTTACTGCTCGGGCTGGGGCTGGTTTCCCAAACAGTGCCGTTGTAATGCAGGATGGTGCCACTTTCACCTACGGCAAAGACGTCGGTTGGCGAGCTGCCCCAGATGGCGTTGAGGTTGTTTACCCCGGGGCCCTGTGATTCCCAGGTGCTGCCGTCAAAGTAGATAATGGTACCGTTTTCCCCGGTGCAGAATATCTCGGTAGTTATAATGTCCTCCGGCGGCGGGGTAATGGATGAGGTGGTCCAGACAGCTGTGAGACTCTGAGGTGTCGGTATATCATTGTTGTCCACCTGCAACCATTGCTGCGCAAGGCTCGTCAAAGGTATCAACAGTATCAGGGCAGAGAAGAATAAGCCCCATGTCCCTTTGCCGGAGGATGTATTTATCATAGCACCTTCCTTTTCACGTGCTGCATACCCGTAAGGACTCTGCAGACAGACTGCATTACATGACTATACTATAAAGAAGAGCAGATGGGTTTTCAAATAGATTTTCAAAAATGCAAAAAGGATGCTGGTGCGTATCAGCGGTGATATATCGTGATGGCATCCCCGGGATAGATCTGGGCTGTGGACGAGAGCTGATTCCATCGTATAATGTCATTCCAGGAGACCTCGAACTGTTTGGAGATGCCCCATAAGGTATCGCCTTTTTTTACGGTGTATTGCGTGTGCCTTTTGTGTGAGGCTCCCATGGGCTTCGGGGGGATATTGAGCACCATATTCGGATAGATCCGTTCCGGGTCGTCGATATTGTTCACCGCTACGATGTCAACTACGCTCACCCCTTTTTTGAGCGAGATACTCTTTATGGTATCACCCTTGGCAACCACATAGGTATGTTTTCCCCTGGGTTTGTCCGAGACCGTGTTTTTTGGTATGACGAGCACTTTGCCGATGGTGAGGATGTCGGTAGGCCTCATCCTGTTGGTCTGCGCGATAGTCTTTGTGCGGGAAGAGTATTTCTTGGCGAGCCCCGAGAGGGTATCGCCCTTGCTGATCGTGTGGGTGGCGTACTCTATGTGCGGCTCGTTAATACCGGAGAGATATGTCGATACCAGATCAGCTGTTCCTGTAGGGATCTTCAACTCGTATTGTTTGGCCATGGGGGGGGTACAGCCTCGAATGAGTTCCGGGTTCAGCCTTTTAAGTTGATTCTGTGATACGCCGATTACCTCGGCGATCTCGTCAAGATAGGTGAAGGTGCTCACTTGTATGGTTTCATGACCCGGTGCAGCCGGTTCCATTGAATCAGGAATGGGCAGACCATAGTCCCCCCTGTTTTTTGCCATGATAAGTGTTGCGGTAAATTTCGGGACATAGGCAAGGGTTTCCCTCTTGAGGTGCATGTCTCGAGAGATATCCCAGAAGCACTCGATGTGGGGATTGCGTTTCATGATTTTGCGAATCGTGCCTTCGCCTGCATTATATGATGCACTGGCCAACAGCCAGTCATCAAAGAGAGAATGAAGGTATTTGAGGTACTGAGCAGCAGCAATGGTTGATTTATCAAGATCTCTGCGTTCATCGATCCAGGTGTTTATCCTGAGTCCGTAATGTTTGGCAGTTCCCGGCATGAACTGCCAGTACCCGGTTGCACCGGCATAGGATATGGCATTTGGATTACCTCCGCTTTCCACCAGAGAGAGGTAGACGAGATCCGTGGGCAGTCCCTGCTCCTTGAAGATCTCTTCCATCCTGGGCCGTACCTTGTCAAATCGAGCAAGCGTTGCCTGAAAATATTTCCGGTCGCTCCGGGAAAGCCTGTCTACCCATTGCTGGATCCTGTAGTTGACCTCGAAGTCGATGCCGTATGTCGGCGGCGTCGGGAGGGGTTCATCGATAACTGGTGATTGCTGATTTCCCTCAGGGCTCTGCTGAGAAATAGCCACATCAATGGATGGTTTGATCACCTGAAAAGGAGAGGGGCTTGTTTCCGGCAGGGACTCCACCGGGGAAGGTGTATTGTTAACCACATGACTGCACGCAGACAGGAGTATCATTATTATGAGTAATTGGGTGGCCCTTGATATCATGGCTGTTCAGCAACCTCCGAAAGAGTTATATGTACATGGAATGCATGAACCCTTCAATGTTTTTTTTCATCTAAAATATCGGATAAAGAGAACCGATACTTGACTATACAATGTTGATCATTGTAAAGGAGATTAAAATTATGAACTTACCTGTTGTTCAACATAATACTGCTTCAGCATTAATAAAGAGGTTTGAGAGCTTTCCGCAACTGAGCAAGGAAGAGGAGCTCGATCTGGCTGTACGGCTGAGAGAGCACAACGATATCGATGCCGCTCAGACCCTGATTACCGCAAATCTCCGTAATGTAGTGCGCATCGCCATGGATTATTCCGGGTATGGTCTTCCCCTGGAAGATATCGTGCAGGAAGGGACCATAGGCTTGATGGTGGCAGTGAAGAAATTTGATCCGAACAAGGGATACCGTCTTATGACCTATGCCATCTGGTGGATAAAAGCCATGATTCATGATTATATCATGAAGTTTTACTCGCAGGTCAAACTGGGCACCACCAAACTTCAAAAGAGGTTGTTCTATGGGTTGAACAAGCTCTCTGCCGAAGAAGATGTTGTGGATGAAAATATCGAAGGACGCTCAAAGGCTATCTCGGCTCGGCTTGATGTAAATCCTCAACAGGTGGAGGAAATCATCACGAGACTCACGCATCGGGATCAGTCGTTGGATACCCCGATGTCAGATGGCAGTGATGCGAGCTTTATGGATTTTCTGGTGGATACCGGGGCAAATCCGGAAGACAAGGTGATGGAGTCTCAGAGGGCCACCTACGTGAAGAACCAGACACATCTGGCGCTCTCGAAACTGTCCGAACGGGAGAGGGACATCGCCCAAAGCCGGCTCATGGCAGATAGCCCCCAGACACTGGAAGACTTGGGGAAACAGTATAATATCTCTAAAGAACGGGTGCGGCAGATTGAAAACAATGTGAAGGCAAAGTTGAAAAAGGACCTTGCCGGAAACAAAGAATCTTTAATGGCTTGAGGTGCAATGATTATGAGCAGTGAGAGGAGAAACCCATTACGTGATATCCTGTATCTGCAGGATAGAATGAACCGGGTATTTGAAGAGAGCCTTCGGGACAGCGGTGTCTACAGGACCCCGGGGCAATGGATCCCCCATGTGGATATTTTTGAAGACGATGCGTCGGTGACGATCAAGGCAGAACTTCCCGGGGTCAAGAGAGATGATATCATCCTTGATGTGACAGGCGGTGTGCTCAGCCTGAGCGGCAAGAAAAACTTTTCCCATGTCGATCAGACCGAGAGCTACCATATGATCGAACGCCAGTACGGGTCTTTTAGAAGATCATTCAATATACCGGATGTGGTGGATATCGATCAGGTGGATGCAAAACTCGTTGACGGGGTGCTTCAGATCATCCTGCCCAAGATAGAGCGAGCTCAGGCAAAAAAAATACCTATACTCGAGAAGTGATCCGGTAGGTATCGAGGCTGAGGGTATAATTTTTGAACCGTTTTTCCTCATGGCCTATGGGGAAAAAAGCCTGATTTTTTATGGGGGGTTCTCCGCCGGTAGAGATGTAGTAAAAACGTGCATCGGGCGCGCTTATTTTCTGCACGATCCTCTCCAGCGTTTTTCTCGGGGAAAATGCCCGTGACATCAGTGCAGCAAAAGGACCGGTCCGGTTTACCAGGGGATCTGCCTGGATCAGTTCGAAGTTTTCAAGATTCAAGACATCGAGCATGTGGCGCAGGAAGACACATTTTTTCTCGGCGCGTTCTATCATGGACACGTGTGACTGCGGATTCATGATCTTGTAAGGTATTGCCGGCAAACCCGACCCACTGCCTAAATCGGCGATGGCCGGTTCCTGTATATGTACGAGGAGATCCATGGTGTTGGCAATGTGTTCCTCGATACCGATCACCATTGACTCACTCACCAGGTTCAGTAATGGATTATATTTTTTGAGTTCTTCGATCCAGCGATAAATGTCTTTGTGCATCATTTTCCCACACAGAATTGCGAAAATATTGTATTCAGAACGTCTTCATCCACTTCCCCTCCGGTGATTTCCTGAAGGAAACGGGAGGCATTACTCAGGTCAATAGTCAGTACATCGACCGTCATCCCTTCACGGGCCGAGTTCTCGACCTGCAAAAGACAATCGCGGGCCTTTTCGAGAAGGTATGCATGCCGCTGAATAAAGACCTTTGGCCGGCTTTCGGGAACGCTACGGGTCATCAACGCAAGGAGTTGAGAGATGCCCTGTTTGTACTTGGCCGAGATCCACACCGTGTTATCGGTTGAAGCATCCGGTTGTTGAGCGTGGAGCAGATCGGTTTTGTTCATGACAAGAATAGTTTTTTTCCCAAGGGCGAGCCATCTATGCTCGTCGGGCTGCAGGCCTTTTCCGGCATCAACCACATAGAGCACGAGATCCGATTCTTCAAGTTTCTCGATGGTCTTTTGTACCCCGATCCTTTCAGGGCCTGATGTGGTCTCGCGTATCCCGGCCGTATCGTGAAACACGAAGTCAATACCATCAATGGTGATATGTTCGCGAATGATGTCTCTTGTGGTTCCGCCCTCGGCATGCACAATAGCCCTGGGATATCCGAGTAGTGCATTGAATAACGAGGATTTTCCCGCATTGGGGAGTCCGGCAATGGTGGTGGAAATTCCATTGTACAGGCTCGGGGCGGCATGGCGGTCTTTGAGCAGGTCCTCGATCTTCGTGAGAATCGGGGCAAGTGCGTCCAGAACAGATCCAGTGGTTATGTCCACATCGTCAGTAATGAAGGAAACCTCTATCCGGGCAAGAATATCCACTATAGCAGCAGCCATTTCCTCCACGCTGCGGGACAGATCACCATCCAGGAGAGATTGAGCCATTTCGATTCCTGCAGCAGAACCAGCGGAGATGAGGGCTCCCACTGCCTCGGCCTGGGCGAGATCCATTCTTGCGTTCAGGTATGCCCTCCTGGTGAATTCTCCCTGTTGGGCGAGTCGAGCGAGATGCGTTGCGTGGATGATATCCAGAAGGCTATCGACCACCAGTGGATTGCCGTGACAGCTGATTTCGGCCACGTCTTCACCGGTATACGATTGCGGCCCCGGATGGAAGACCGCCATGGCCTGATCGATGACAGATCCGGTATGACTTCGCAAGCGGGTAAAGAGATGTTTATGGGGGGGCCAGGTTCCCACATAAGTGATCCTCTTGAGAATCTCGAGTGTCTCCGGCCCGCTGATCCTTATGGTGCTGATTCCGCCATAGCCTCTTGGCGAGGACTCTGCATAGATCGTATCCGTGACTATTTTGATGCTTGCCTCGGTACAATGACGACGTTTTTATAGATGCCGTTTCCAATGCTCTTGGTATTTACCCGGTTATCATTTTTCAGAGCAAGGTGGATGATTCGTCTGTCATACGGGTTCATCCTTTCCAACGATACTGACTGGCCTGTACGCCTCGCCTTCTCCCCCATCTTGAAAGCCATGGACCTCAGGAGATCCATGTGACGCTGACGGTATCCCTCGGTGTCAATCGTGACATACAGGGGTTCAGATCTGTCTTTGTTCAATATCCGGTTTACGATAAACTGCAGGGCATCCAAGGTCTGGCCCCGTTTGCCGATAATAATCCCGGATCCGTCGCCAATGATCTCGATGGTATCTTCTTCGCGCACCTTTATCTCACAGCTCAAATTCATGCGGGAGAGAAGATCTGAAATGATCTCGGATGCCTGTCCCAGGATTTTTTCTTTCTCCGCGTTTTGAGGTTCCCGGCGTGCAGGCTGGGTTGGAGCAGGGGCTTCGGCTTCCTGCTTCGGCTCCTGGGATGCTGCTATGCGTTTCCGCACCAGAACTTTTGCGCTTTTTGTTCCAACAAGGCCGAATAACCCCTTTGATCCTTCCGAGATCACCTGAATATCGAGGTCTTCAAAGGGCGACCGAAGTGATTTCATCGCTGAGGCGATAGCTTCATCTACTGTCTTCGCTTCAAATTCTTTGTATTCCTCTTCCATGTTCACAATCTCCTATGTGTCTTTCCTGTTTATGTAAGTTTGCTGAATAATAGAAAGTGTGTTGCTCACCAGCCAGTAGATGACCAGTCCGGACGGGAAGCTCAGGAATAAAATGGTGAAAAAGACAGGCATAAAGAGCATGACTTTCTGCTGGGTGGCATCACCTGTCGACGGTGTCATTTTCTGCATGACGAACTGGCTCAGACCCATGAGGATGGGGGTGATAAAGTATGGGTCTTTTGCAGAGAGGTCAGGCAGCCATGTGCCGACAATGTAAAATGGTGTGTGCCTGAGTTCGATGGCGGAAAAGAACACCCGGTACAGCGCGAAGAGGATAGGGATCTGGAGGACCATGGGGAGACAACCTCCCATGGGGTTGATCTTGTGTTCGGAATAGAGCTTCATCATCTCCTGATTCAGTTTCTGCTTGTCATCTTTATACTGGGCCTGAATCTCTTTCATGAGCGGCTGAATCTTCTGCAGTCCTTTCATGGAGGTGAAACTCTTGAGTGTCAGAGGATACAGCAGGATCTTGATGATGATGGTGAGAATAATGATCGACCACCCAAAGCTGTGGGTAAAGGAAAAGATCCAGTTCATGGACACGAGAAGAGGCTTGGCAATCAGGTCGAAGAATCCGAAATCAAGGGCCTTTTTCAGGCCGTATCCTGATGCCTTGAGCGTTTTCAGCTCCTTTGGGCCTATGAAGATGATGTAGTCTTTTACATACTGTGAGCCGGCCTCGATGGCAGCGGGGAGTGATCCGTAATTAAGTCTGATGGTATTCTCATCGATGCGCCTGATGGACAGTGTTGTCTCTTCAGGATTTTTTGGGATGACCGTTTTGATGAAATATTTATCTTCAAATCCGAACCATCTGATTTGTCCGGAAAAATCCCGATAGCCGCCGACATTTTTTACCTTTGAGATCTTGAATTCTTCAAGACGCTTGCCGTTGAGCAGGACCGGTCCCTCGAATGTATAGCGGCTTCCCTTCTCATCGAGCGGATAGAGATCGTCCATCTGCAGCGATACATTGAGCGACATGCGCTCAGAGGTGGTATTCTCTATAACAGAGATGTATTCGATGGTGTACGTCTTGGGATCAAGGGTATAGATCTTGTGTACGGTAATCCCTTTGGCTGCCTGTGCACTCAGGGTGATTTTCAGCGGTGTTTCTTCTGTAGAGATGGGGCCCTTTTGTGAACAGGTATAAACGAGCTCTGAATCTGAAAGCTGGTCATTGAGATTTACGGTGGGCATCGGGGTCTTGATAACCTCGACGAGAGCGGCATCTTTTTCCATGCTCTCTTTGTATTTCTTCAATTTCACGGAGATAAGCCTGCCGCCTTTTGTATCCCATGTAGCTTTGTAGAGGGGCGTCTCGGCAACTACGGTATCTTTATCGCTGAGAATTGGCGGAGAACTTTCCAGTCCCGGGATCTCCAGAATTGGTGTTGCGATCTGTGGTGCAGCTGTTTCCTCAACACCGGTAACCTCTTGGGGCGCTTTTTCCTGCCTGGGTTGAATGAAGAACTGGTCCCAGATCAAAAGGATTGCGATTGATATGATGATGGCCAGTAATGTTTTCTTTTCCATGGATCAAGTCTCCTTAAATGAACTAAACCGGGTCATAGCCACCAGGGTGGAAAGGATTGCATTTCAGTACACGAATGCAAGTTTTCAGGAGACCTCTTACCAGGCCGTAGGTATTGATTGCCTCGATTGCATAATCGGAGCAGGTCGGCCAAAATCTGCACGATCTCGGGAAAAGGGGAGATATGGCCTTCTGATAGAAAAGTATAAAAGCAAGAACAAGCTTTTTCACCATGTGCGTGACCCTAAGGCATGAACGATCTCATCTAAGAGATTCTCATGGTGTGCTATGCTATCCTGTTTTCTGGCTATAAGGACGAAATCGTACCCCGATGGGAAGATCTCTTTATGCCTTCTATAAATCTCTCGTAAGAGTCTTTTATACCTGTTTCTCTTTACAGCAGTTCCTATCCTTTTACTCACCGTGATGCCAATGCGAGCGTGATCTTTGGAGTTGGCCGCAGCCAAGATAACGAGATTTTTCGTAACGATTCTGGATGTTTTTATCGCCTCAACCCGAATAAAATCTGTTCGTTTCCTTAGCCGCTCACATTTAGGGAAGTTCTCGCCTGACATTATACAGCCAAACGTTTACGTCCCTTGGCCCTCCTTCTACTGATAACGCTTTTGCCGCCCTTTGTATGCATACGGACAAGAAATCCATGCGTACGCTTACGCCTTGTATTATGTGGTTGAAATGTGCGTTTCATCAATTACCTCAATAAACTAATTTAGGGAGATACTAATTACATACCAGCTTATTTGTTGTCAAGCGGCAAAAGACAGATGAGATCCAGGATGTCATATTGCGAATATTGCGGGATCGTACGGGCCCTTGTCAATAGAGGTAATAATACGATATAAACCACTTACGTATGAAAGGTGTTTATTGCATGAGAGATGTTACCGCAGGCTTGGACGGGAGTCCTGATTCCGTGGCGGCGCTGCTGGGAAATTTTCTGCCTGACGCACACGTTTATTGCCTCAACCAGGTGCATTCGGATGCAATTGTTCTTGCACAGGACATCGCCCCGGGCGATATTCCTGAAGCAGACGGGATTATTTCATGCGAGTGCAGCGATGTGCTCTGTGTTCGGACAGCGGACTGCGTGCCGGTGCTGTTATGGGCGGATAATTCACCCATGATTGCCTGCGTACATGCAGGGTGGAGGGGGCTCAAAAAGGGCATTGTGCACAAGGCCGCCGGTTGCATGCAGAGCCTCGGTGCTTCAGGGATCCACGTGAGTATCGGCCCGTGCATCGGGCCCTGCTGCTATGAGGTGGGTGGGGATGTTGCCGATGCCTTCGGCAGAGAGCATCTGCAGTATAAAAACGGCTCCATGTATCTCGATCTTACCGGTATCGCTCGTTCCCAGGCCTTGGACGCAGGGGTGAACAGGGCCTGGATCCATAGCATCGATATGTGCACCTCATGCCATCCGGACAAGTTTTTTTCCTACCGGAGGGACGGGGCTGCTGCGGGCAGAAACATTTCACTCATAGGGGGCAGGTCGTGGTCGTTGCCGGGCTTACAGGTGGGATAGCTACAGGAAAATCAACCGTGGCCGCCTTTTTTCTCTCAGCCGGTGCTTCGCTCATCGATGCGGACAGGATTGCCTTTGATGCGGTAAACAAGGGGACAGCGGTATGGCAGAAAATTGTCGAACATTTTGGCAAAAAAGTGCTGCTGCCCGACGGGCAGATCGACCGGGTCTGCCTGGGTGATATTATCTTTCATGACCATTCCCAAAGGGCGATTCTGGACGGCATCGTCCATCCTGCGGTGATTGCACAGATCTCTCGACAGATTGATGAACTTAAGGAGGACCGGCCGGATAAGGTCGTCATTGTGGATGTACCGCTCCTTATTGAAACGGGAATATACCAGGATATGCGTGATATAATCCTGGTCTATGTTCCACAAAGGGTGCAGATCGAGAGGCTCATGGGCAGAGACAACCTCTCCGGGAACGATGCCCTGGCACGGGTGCGGTCCCAGATGTCGATAGAAGAAAAAAGGGCCTATGCGACTATTATCATTGATAACAGGGGCAGTCTTGAGAAAACCAGAGAAAGGACCCTCAGAATATACAACGAGCTTAAAGGGAGAGCCGAGGCGGACAGTCAGTGAATTCTGCGTAAAAGGGCCGGGATTCTATGTCTGTTTATCAGCCCCGCTGATAGAGGTCATCTGCGTCAGATCTCCTTAGGTGTTGATGGTCGCTAAACAGTTTTCTGCTCGTGACTGAGCATTTCTTTGCGGATAAGCGTAGTGAATTGTGCGGCCTCACGGAAATGCGGATTGATATTGAGGGATTTTTCTATCCACTGCAGTGCGCTGGTAAAATCCTCGGAATCATAGTAGAGTCTGGCAATATTAAAATAAAGGTGTTCATCCCTCGGGGAGATCTCCAGTGCCTTCATGTAATTGGCCAGGGCCTCGTCACCCATTTTTGCCCTTCTGAGTTCAATGCCGAATTCATTGAAGATATGTTTGTTCTCATCCTCAAATATGGCATCGATCTCGCAGAGTTTTCTGAAAATCTCTTTTGCCTTGCCCGGTTCTCCCATCTCCATGTACAGCGTGCCGATCCCGAAATTGGCACGGATACTCTCCGGGTCTATCTTGAGCGCCGAGGTGTATTCCCATTCCGCAGAGTTGTATTCTTTGCGTTCCCTGCGCTTTTCCGCCAGGGATATATGTTTGTCGGTTTCCCGCTCTTTCCTGGTTTTCACCTTGTAGTCGGGAGCAAAGGTAAATTTCTTCAAGAATTCGTCACACGGCATTTGTACCACGATGCCCGTGGGATTTCCTTCGTTGCCCAGAAAAGCAATCTTTACCATATCGCCGTCTATCTGCTCTGCGGAGCAGAAATTCTTTATTTTCTGAGTCCTCTGCGTATGCCCGGTACCAAGGGTGATAACAGACTCTTCATAAAAGATGCCTTTAATCATCTGAGGGGATAATGTCATAGATTTTTTATCGGAAACACAAAAAGATTAGTTTAAGGAATTTTAAAGCGCCGCGAACTTGTTTTATTGACTTGAGCATAATTCGTATGGCAAGCCTATGACTATCTATTCTCAGGGAGGATGCAATGGGATCAATAGGGTTTATCGGGGCAGGTAATATGGCTGAGGCAATCATTGGCGGTATTGTAAAAAAAGGATTGTATGCACCTTCACAGATAATGATTTACGATATCCGACAAGACCGTCTGGAGTTCTTGTCTTCTACCCTGGGGGTCACAAAGGCCCTGGATCCTCAGCAGCTCCTTGAAGCAACTGAGACCATTGTTCTGGCGGTGAAGCCGGCAACGCTGTCTGTGGTGGTGAATGAATCGAAGGAACTGCTCAAAGGCAAACTTGTCATCAGTATCGCAGCCGGTATCCCCATCTATTCCATCGTGAATATTCTGGGGCAGGGAGCACGTGTTATACGGGTAATGCCCAACACCCCCGCTCTTATTGGGGAAGGGGCATCCGCCCTGGCTGCTTCACGGGCATGCAGCAGCGATGACATTGCGTGTGCACGGAGTATTTTCTCTGCAGTAGGCATGTGTATAGAGTTGGATGAAAGGCTGCTCAATGCAGTAACAGGGCTTTCCGGGTCAGGGCCGGCATTTTGTTTCATGTTTATCGAGGCACTCTCCGACGGAGGAGTGCGGGCCGGTTTGCCCCGGGATACGGCATTGGCCCTGGCGGCAGCGACTCTCAAGGGTGCCGCCGGCATGGTGCTGGAAACCGGTAAGCATCCGGGATTGCTCAAGGATATGGTGACCTCACCGTCGGGCACTACCATCGAGGGTGTTTCCGTCCTGGAGTCCAGGGGCT